>JAQUQP010000037.1 GCA_028716025.1 bacterium
CTGCGCCGGCACTCTTGGCTAACCGCGTATCTTTAGCAAATGGCCTCGGATATTTTTTAAAGTCCTCTTTCGGGCCAAACTGGGTAGGATTTACAAAAATGCTCACCACCACCATATTATTCTCTTTGTTAGCACGGCGGATCAGGCTGAGATGTCCCTCATGCAGTGCCCCCATCGTCGGCACCAAGCCTATCTTCTTGCCGGCTTTTTTGGCAGCTGCTACATATTCCTGCATCTGTTTAACTTTACGAATAATTTTCATATTTCCTTATCCTAATCAGTGAACTGTCACTATTTGTTCTTATAAGGTCTATCGCTCGCTGTCTCGCTGCGTCATTCCGAAAAACGAGTCGATTTCCCCGGCGCGGAAATCGCTCTCTATCTCGCTTGAGTTCCCCACAGAACGGGGGTGAAGCGTCCATGCCAACTCAAGCTTCCGAAGGTTTTCTCCATGACATTCAGCGGCCGCGCTCGCCTATTATCCAATATATAGATCAGGGAACTGGTCATTATTTTGAGCGAGATTGTCGTGTTTTACCCCCTTAACTGCTACCGGGCAGTTAAAACAGGGGGTACAGGCAGCCATTTATATTTGGCGTAGGTCCGCGTGAGCGGACATGGAAACCGACACCGGAGCGAACAAATAGTGACAGTTCACTGATACTCGGAACAGTGAGCCGATACCTATTTTAGGTACTTGTCAAAAAAGGCGATGACCTTTTCTTCATATTCTCTTGGCCACAGCCCACGCGCCTCCAAATGATCCGCCTCCGGTGCTATCCATAACTGTTTAGGTTCGCCAGCTGCCTTAAACAAATCATCCTGGTTCATTGGCGGTATCCGCACATCATTGGCTCCGCCGATAATAAAGACCGCTCGCGGTGCAATCATCCCGATATATTTCGTTGCATCCGCCTTCTTGGCAGAAAATCCTGCCCGAAATTCGGCAAACCATATTGCCGGTGGTACAAATGGATACTTAGGCAGATGATAAAACAAATCAGCAAATCTGGTAACTGTTTTTTCGAAAGAAGCAAATCCACTGTCTGCTACCACTGCTTTAATGCGCTGGTCAGTAGCCGCGCCGATAATGGCTACATTAGCCCCCATAGAGCAGCCGAGTACTCCGATCTTATTTTTATCAATATCTTCGCGAGTCATCAAGTAATTCATCGCGCCAGCCAAGTCCCTGGTCTCATTATAGCCCAGAGTACATTTCCCTTTGATCTGTCCGTGTCCGCGGAAATCAAAAACCAGGACATTATAGTCATGATGATGCAGCATTTCCGCGAAAGTCAGGACATCGCTTTTATTAGTGCCATAACCATGCAGTACTATAACCGTAGGTTTTATGTTTTTGCCCGAGATAAAAAAACCAATGGTTTGGATACCATCGGCAGAGGAAAAGGTCACGTCTTCATAAGACATATTCAGTTCTGAAGGTTTAGTGTCCAGATCATACCGCGGCGGGGTTAAGATAAGGCGCGACGCCCCCCATCCCCACGCTATCGTCAAAACAACGATAATCACTGCTATAGAGATCCAAACATTTACGTGTATATTAATAGTGTTGGTCATATTTAAATTCTAAATCCTAATATCTAAATTCTAAACAAATCTAAATTTCAAATATCTAAACTTAAAACTACTTTGATTTTTCAACTATAGAGCCGAATATCTTCATTAGTTCTGTTGATTCTTGCATTATTTGTATTTTTACAGCTTCTTGCTCTATGTGTGGCTCACTCAAAGTTATCCAATATCTACTTTCTTTTGCTCCCTTACGAGATATCTTAATACGCATTATAAAATCTTTTCTACGCAAGGCTTCATTAGCTTCAATATAATTAGCTCCTACCGAAGCAGCTGACCTAAAAAGCTGTTTAGCAATTTCTAAATTTGAAATTGTTCCTGGAAGACAATTAACATACTTTGCAACTTGTTTAGTAAATTGCATTGTTCTGGGTTCTAAATCATACTGTTTTGAGTTTTGAGTTTCATTCATTTGGATTTATTTAGGATTTCGATATTAGCATTTAGAGTTTGTACTAATAACTGTGCTTTTTATCAGGGAATTTGCCGGATTCCACTTCCCGTTTATATTGTTTGAACGCCTTTAGCATTATCTTCCCAACATCCACGTACTTCTTCACGAATTTCGGCTTAAAATCCGGGAACAGCCCCAGCATATCCGGAGTGACCAGCACCTGTCCGTCGCAATACTTTCCGGCTCCGCAGCTGATAGTCGGTATATCCAGGCTTGCGGTGATCTCCTTGGCTAGCTGCCAAGGCACACTTTCCAGCACCATGGAGAAAACCCCTGCTTCCTGTAATAATAAGGCATCTTGTTTTAATCTTTCAGCTTGGACATTCTCCCGTCCCTGGACTTTATACCCTCCCATTTTATGCACTGCCTGGGGAGTTAATCCGATATGCCCCATTACCGGGATATCAGCGTCCAGCATAGCCTTGATCGTCTTGATCATTTCCCGTCCACCCTCTATCTTCACTGCTTCAGCCCCGCCTTCTTTCAGAAAACGGCCGGCATTGCGTACTGCCTCGCTAGGCTTGATCTGGTAGGAAAGATACGGCATATCCGCAACTAATAAAGCATTCTTATTACCTCTCTTAACTGCCTTAACATGATGCAACATTTCGTCAATGGTCACCGGCAAGGTTGTCTCATAGCCAAGTACTACCATAGCCAGGGTATCGCCAACCAATAAAACATCAATACCAGCTTCATTCATCAGCTTGGCGGTGGGATAATCATAACAGGTAAGAACGGTTATTTTTTGTTGGGCCTGTTTTTTGGCTAACAATGAAGTAGTAGTTATTTTTCCCATTATGCTTTAATTGCCCTTTCCTGAGCCCATTCCCGCAAAAAAACTATTTTTTCTTTCATGGTCACACTCAATGGTTTAGTATTATTTATTTCATCCAAAATGATCTCCGTGGAAAGTTCTTTCTTTTGGCTAAAAGCGCCATATAAAGCGGAAATAATGCTTTGCTCAATTTCAGCTCCGCTAAAGCCATCTGTGGCTTTGACCAACTGCTCTATGTTAAATTTGCCCGGATCGAATTTTCTCTTTTTAAAGTGAATATTAAAGATATCCGCCCGGTCCGTCGCTTCCGGAAGATCAACAAAAAATATTTCATCAAACCGGCCTTTTCTCAGCAGTTCCGGCGGTAACATGGAAATATCATTGCTGGTGGCCACCACAAAAACTGTCTCTTTCTTATCT
The DNA here is from genome assembly GCA_028716025.1 of bacterium. Next base: position 3,246 of record JAQUQP010000037.1, read on the forward strand.
TGCAGCCAAGAAAGAAAAGTGCCCATGATCCGATTGGAAACACCTGCATCGGTTTCCGAGTTAGCAGAGTAGGAAAAACCTTTCTCGATCTCATCGACCCAAAGAACGGCCGGGGCAATGTTCTCGGCCAAATTCAAGGCTCTTCTCAAATTTGCCTCTGATTCCCCGATATATTTGTTATAGAGAGAGCCTGGATCAAGCTTTAACAAAGGCAAATCCAATTCCTTGGCTACTGTTTTGGCAAAAAGGCTTTTACCACAGCCTTGTACTCCAATTACCAGGACGCCCTTAGGCGGTTGCAAGCCAAAGGACAGGGCCTCATTCGTGCGGGTAAATATACATTTTCTCTTCTCCAACCAATTTTTTATATTTTTCAAACCGCCAATAGCGGTCAGATCCTCTCCCGGGATATGATATTCCAGCAAACCATCTTTTTCAACAATCGCCTTTTTAGCATTCAAAACCTGCCCCAGATTTTCTTCTGATAATTTTCCCTCCTCTAAGATAACCTTGGTTAAAGCTTTTTCCGCTTCAAAAAGAGTGAGGCCTTTGAGGTTATTAACTACTTTATTCAATATTTCATCCCGGCTATCAATAGACAGCATGTTCTTTGGCGAACGGGAAAAATCATAAACCGTTTTTAGCACAACTTCCTTTAGTTCCTGCTCATTAGGCAGATCAAGGTTGATATGGGCCACTAATTTTTCCAGTTCTAAAGGGATCTCCAGTTTTGGGGCTGAAATAATAATTGTACTTTCCGAACCAGTCAGACTTTGAGCCACGTCTTTAAGCTTCCGTAAGATCAAAGGGTCCTCAAAGTATTGATTCAAGTCCTTCAATAGATAAATAGCATTAATTTTGGCAAAACCAACATGATTTAATACTTTAAGGGGGGCTTTTGTGTCATAAACCGGCTCAGGATAGTTCTTCCTGACCAATCCGTCAGTAGCGGTCCACACAAAGAAAAGCATACCCATGTTATTGGCTACGGAGTTAATAATTATCTCAGCTCTATTCTCTTCCATTGTTTCAAAATAGACGATGGGATAGTGAGATTTTATTAATAATTCTAATTCTCTTACGCAATCCATATTAGTCCTTTAAGTCAGCCAGTAATTTTTTAATTCTTTGTTTTAATTCAGGATGAACTAATTGTGGAGCTATTTCGGCTAAGGGTTTCAGGACAAACCATCGACAATGCATAGACGAATGTGGAATAACAAGTTTTTTTGTCTTTATTACTTTATTATCATAAAGGAGAATATCTATATCGATGAGCCTGGAACCCCAGCGCACTGTCTTGACGCGACCCATTGTTCTTTCTATGGCCTTGACCTGTTTCAATAATTGCCGTGGCGTTAAACTTGTTTTAATTTCCAAAACCGCGTTCAAGAAATCAGGCTGTTCCAGGTACCCAACTGGTTTGCTTTTGTATAATGACGAAACCTTTACTATTTTTACGTCCCGCCGCAACAACCTAACCGCTTCTCTTATATTCTTTCTCTTATTCCCTATATTCGTTCCCAATCCAAGATATACTGTTTTTGCTGCCATCTGCCGTCTGCCGTCTGTCATCTGTATTTAATTACCATTTTATTTTTTCAATACGTTTAAGCGCTTCCTGCAGGCGCTTTTTATCCTGCGTCAGGGCAAATCTGACGTATCCCTCCCCAGACGGGCCAAAACCAATCCCCGGAGTAGCTACAATCCCGGCTTGCTCCAATAGGGCGGAAGAACAATGCATTGAGGTATACCGTGGCGGGACTTCTGCCCAGACATAGAAACTGGCCTTTGGTTTGTCCACTTTCCAGCCAAGCTTTTGCAATCCGCTCACAAAAATATCACGGCGTTCCTGGAACACTTCCCTCATTTTATCCACACATTTCTGGTCCCCGGTCAAGGCCGCTATCCCGGCATATTGCACTGCCTGAAACACTCCGGAATCGACATTTTCTTTAACTTTAGCCAATCCCTGCAATACCTTGGCATTGCCGCAGGCGAAACCCATGCGCCAACCAGTCATGCAATATGTTTTGGAAAGAGAATGGAATTCAATTCCTACTTCTCTGGCCCCTTCCATTTCCAGGAAACTGGCTGGCTTTTCACCGTCATAATACATTTCGCTGTATGCCGCGTCATGACAAACAATAATGTTATGATGCTGGGCGAATTTTATCACCTTCTCAAAAAACTTTTTATCACAGCATGCCGCGGTGGGATTGTTGGGATAATTAATGAACATCAGGGCTGCTTTTTTAGCTACTGCCTCAGGAATAGCGTGAAGATCAGGCAGGAAATGATTTTCCTTTTTCAGCGGCATGAAATAATTCTGCCCTCCGGCAAAAACCGTGCCATTAGCATAAACCGGGTATCCTGGTTCAGGCACCAGTACATCGTCACTGGGATCCACGAAAGCGTCATGGATATGGTAAATGCCTTCTTTAGAACCGGCTAAAGCTACAACCTCTGTCGCCGGGTCAAGGACGACGTTAAATCTTTTCTTGTACCAGTCAGCAACTGCCTGCCGGAACTCCAGCAAACCGATACCGAAAGGATACCTTTGGTTATCCAGTATCCGCATCGCCTTGTTCGCGGCTTCCACGATATGGTCAGGAGTAGATATATCCGGGTCACCGACTCCCAGATCAATCACATCAATGCCTTTATCCCGGGCCAGTTTTTTCTTTTTATCAATTTCGATGAACAAATATGGCGGCAATTTTTTTAATTTCTCGCTAAAATCGATCTGCATTTAAACCCCTCTTTAAATACAATTTTGAATTTTGAGTGTTGAATTATGGGAATAGATTTTACCTTAACTTAAAACTCAAAATTTATAACTTATAACTGCTTTTAAAACTACTTTTTAAAAATATAAATAATTTCGCCGACCAGGATCAGGAGGACGACCGCGGCAATAATATTAGTAGTATAGCTAGGGGCTACCATTAAAGACCAGAACAGCCAAAACAATAATCCGATAGCTATAATTACTATGACTATCGTGGCCGCCAGGTTTGCCGGATCCCAACCCTCTTCTATTTCCGGGGTTTTTATTGTTTGGTCTTCATTTTTCAATTTTTCGTCTTCAACCATATACCCTCCAGGTAAATCCTAAATTCTAATATCTAAACTCTAAACAAATTAAAAATTCAACTTTCTAAACTTTTAAAATAGTGTTTTGCAATTGTTTATGATTTCGAAATTCGAGTTTCAGATTTGCTCCACAATTAGTATGTTTTGTTTTTTTGCAGCCAGTTGTGCCATCTATCCTTGTCTTCTCCATAACTTTTACCGCTGATCTTTTCGAGCGCGACCGCGGCTACTACCCGGACGCTGGCAAACTTATCATTCAAGGCCTCGATCAATGGTTCCACGGCTTGTTTGTCCTTTATTTCCCCCAAAGCCCAGGCAGCTTTTTCCCTTACCCCTGAATTAGCATCCTTCAGCATTTTTATCAGCGGTACGGTAGCCTGGTTATTGGCGATCTCACCCAGTGATTTGGCCACTTGCTCCCGCACCAGTTCGCTTTCATCCTGTAAAGTATCTATTAAGGGTTGTACCGCTCTTGAGTCTTTGATCTTGCCCAGGGCAAAAGCGACATCGGTTCGTACTTCCTTATTTTCATTCTTTAACGACATGATCAATGGCTCTACGGCCCGGCTGTCGCAGATAATACCGAGAGCTACGGCTGCTACGATACGCACATTTTTATCTTTATCTCTCAACGCGCCGATCAATGGTTCAACTGCCCTGGGATCTTTGATCTTGCCCAGGGATAAGGCGGCATTCCAGCGTACTATATCAATTTTATCTTGGAGTAACCGGATCAAGGATTCAATCGCACGGGGATCTCTCAACTCACCTAAGGTCAAGGCGGAATAACTGCGCACGATCTCATTGCTGTCATCTAAGGCAATGATCAGCGGATCAATAGCCGATTCCCCGATTTTGACTAATGCTTCAGAAGCTTTCTCCCGGACACCTTCGCTTTTATCTTTCAACGCCAGGATCAATGAACTGATAGCCCGGTTATCCCTGATCTCACCCAGAGCTTTCGCGGAATTCACTCGGACCTCTTCATCACCATCATTTAAAGCCCCCGTTAATCCTTCTACGGCCCGGTTATCCCTCACTTCCCCTAATATTATGGCTACATTCCGGCGTACATTTACATTATTGTCTTTCAACGCCGAAATAAGCGGATTTACCGCCGGATTACCAATGATCTTAGTAATAGCCTCAGTAACAGAATTTTGGATAAACTTAAAATTCTTTTCATCTTTCATCGCATCGATCAAAGGCACAACGGCCCGGGGATCCCTTATTTCTCCCAGTGCTTTAGCCGCTTGTTCGCGGACCATCTCTCCCTTATCATACAAGGCTGAAACCAGAGGATCAACGGCCCGGTTGTCCCTGATGACACCGAGCGCTTTAACCGCTTCTTCACGGACAATAGCATTTTCATCTTTTAAAGCCAAGATCAATGGCTCCACTGCCCGACCGTCGCCAATCTCGCCAAGAGCCTTGGCCGCGTATTTCCTGATAAACCACTTATCATCGCCTAAAGCGGTAATGAGTGGATTAACCGCTGATTTTCCTATCTTGACCAGGGAACGGGAAGCATAACGACGGATAATGTCATTCTTATCTTTTAACGCGGTGATCAATGCGGAAACTGCCGGCTCGCCTATTCTCTCCAGGGACAGGATCGATTCCCTGAGCACAAACCCATCATCATCTTTCAGGCTTGCTACCAAGGCTTCCACAGCCCGGCTGTCACCAATATCACCCAAGGCCTTAGCAGCGTGTTCCCTGACGGTAGAATTTTCATCCCGGAGGGCTCCGATCAAAGCTTCTACCGCCCGGCTATTTCCTAATTCACCCAAGGCTCGGCTGGCCTGGTCGCGGGCATACCACTTTTCAGCTTTGAGGGTCATGATCAGGGGATCAACGGCCGCTTCACCAGTGCTAACCAGAGCTTGTTCCGTAATCTCGATAAATTCCCGGGAATTTGTGTCACCAAGTAATTCGATCAGATACGGTATCGCCGGAATGGCTTTTGTTCCCATATTTCTGAGAGCAATGACAGCGCGCTGCCTGGCATCAGGATCAGTTGAAAATAATTCTTCTATCTGGATTCTTACTTCTCCGGTAATAGAAGCAGGGATGCTATCCGGGGTTTGGTCTGACTTGGCAAATACTGGATTGGTGATGAACATAATGATTCCGATTAACACTCCGAACCAACTTCTGGAGTTAATCGTGGTCATATATTGTTCTCCCCTGTAACATTATTTTTTAAAGTGCCCACTCCCGCGACGCTTACCTCCACTGCATCTCCGATATTCATGGCCCCCACCCCCGGCGGAGTGCCTGTGGTGATCACATCCCCGGGTAAAAGGGTCATGACCCGGGAAATAAAACTGACCAGTTGCGGAATGGGGAAAATCAGGTTTTTCGTGCTGGAAGATTGTTTAACCTGACCATTCAGGCGCAACTCTACTAATAAATCCGCTGAATCCAAACCACTGGAAATAAAAGGACCGAGAGGACTAAAAGTATCAAAACTTTTAGACCGGGTCCATTGCCCGTCTTTTTTCTGCAGGTCCCTGGCAGTAACATCATTGAAGCACGTATATCCAAGGATATATTCATTGGCATGTTCCGGAGCAACATGCCGGCAAACTTTTTTGATGACTATTGCCACTTCTGCCTCGTAATCCAGTTGAGAGCACATTTTAGGATATACTATTTTCTCACCTGGTCCGATCACCGAAGTACTGGGTTTGATGAACAATACCGGTTCTTCAGGAATAGTCATCTGCAATTCCTGGGCATGGTCCCTGTAATTCAAACCAACAGCGACGACCTTAGAAGGCAAGCAAGGTAATAAGATCTTACACTGGGATAACGGATGCTTATGGCGGCTAGGGTAGGAAGTATAATCACCTTCCAACTCCAGGACCACCTCCGCTTTTTCTAGTATCCCGTACTTTATTTCATTGTTATGCGAGAACCTTAAATATTTCATAAAACCTCATAATGTGATGATAAGATTATATGATGATAAGTAACAGCACTTCCGTATCATCCTGTCATCTTATCATCTTGTCATCTTTCTTTTAGTTTATTTTAGTCCAAGAACATCCTGCATATCATAAAAGCCAGTTTTCGCTTTGGCCATAAACCTGATCGCCCGCACTACACCGCGGGCAAGAGTATCGCGGCTGGAAGCGCGGTGAGTTAATTCTAACCTTTCGCCGTGGCCGGCAAAGATCACGGTATGATCACCGACAATATCTCCACCGCGGATCGCATGGATACCGATTTCTTTGGGCAGGCGTTCTCCCACATTCCCTTTTCTGCCATATACCAGGTCTTCCTTGATATTGCGGTTAAGAGCCTGGGCAATTTCACCAGCCAGGGTCATCGCTGTCCCGCTGGGTGCGTCTTTCTTCCGATTATGGTGGGCTTCCACGATCTCTACATCATAAGAATCACCCAGTGTTTGGGCCACATCGCGTACCAGACGGAACATTAGATTCATGCCGATACTCATATTAGAAGCCAATAAGCACGGGAAATTCTGGGTAATGAACTTAATATTCTTGATCTCATCATCAGTAAATCCGGTAGTACCGATAATAAACGACTTTTTCAGCCTGGCCAGAACCGCTAAAAAATCCAGAGTTGCCTTGGGTGAAGTAAAATCCACGACCACATCAGCCAGTGGGGCAACTTCTTCCAGATTATGAATGATCTTGACTTCCGGACTTACCTGCGTACCGAGCATAGGATGATGAATTCCCTCAATGGCTCCCACTAATTTCATATCCGGCTCTTCATGGATCATGCTAATGATCCGCTGCCCCATCCTGCCGGCAGCCCCGCAAACTACTACTTTGATCATAGTAAACTCCTTACATACAATTCTAAATTACAAATTCTATCGCTATGCTTATTCTAAATTTAGGTTTTTACCAACTAATCTCAACTTTAATTTGGCATATTTTAAACTAAACGGTAGTCTTTCATTACTTTCTTTAACTTCTGTATGCTGCTTTCAGCCATCGGCGATAAAGGCAATCTCATTTCAGCAGAGCATAAGCCCATGATCTCCATTGCTGTCTTCACTGGGATCGGATTAGTTTCAATGAACATGGCCTTCATCAGCTCAAACATCTTAAAATGCAGTTCACGGGCCTTGTCAACATCCCCTTTTTGAAAAGCAGCGATCATAGCCGCTACATCGGCCGGGATAATATTGGAAACTACGGAAATAACTCCCTTGCCACCCAGGGCCAGGATCGGAAAAGTCAGCGAATCCTCCCCGCTCAATACCGCAAAATCACCGGCAGTATGCTGCACGATCTGGCTCACCTGTTCCAGGTTGCCGCTGGCTTCCTTAATACCCACTATATTTTTTATCTTGGACAGCCTGATGACAGTTTCCGGCAGCAAATTTACGCTGGTCCGACCAGGTACATTATACAGTATCTGGGGGATATCTACTGTCTCTGCTATCTTCTTAAAATGCAGGTACATACCCTCTTGGGTAGGCTTATTATAATACGGAGTGATCAACAAAGCCCCGTCTGCTCCGGCATCTTTGGCATACTGGGTCAGGGTAATGGCTTCATCAGTGCTGTTAGAACCCGTGCCAGCCAGTATTTTTACTCTTTTATTGGCCTTCTGCACGCAGAACTTGATCACCTGGTCATGTTCTTCATAGGTTAAAGTGGCTGACTCCCCGGTTGTGCCGCAAGGGACCAGAACCTTGATACCGCTCTTGATCTGGGACTCTATTAATTTTCCCAGTGTCTCAAAATCAACCTTGCCATTGGCAAAGGGTGTTACTATTGCTGTTCCTGAACCGCTAAACATCTTCTTCCTCCACGTTATTCTTAAATTTCTTTTAATTCACCTTCAAATACGAATTTCACCTGGCCTTCCATATATACATCATAGAATTTTTTCGCGCTGCTGGTAAAATATACCGTTAACACTTCACCGCCGCGGGTGTGCACCTTTACCGGAGAGATCACGTCCTTGGCAAAAGCGCTGACCAGGGCCGAAGCTACTGAACCGGTACCGCAGGCTAAGGTTTCATTTTCCACGCCTCGTTCATATGTCCTGATCGCAATGGTATGCCGATCGATCTGGCTGACAAAATTCACGTTTGTTCCGGCTGGTTTAAAAAACCGGTGATTGCGGATTATCCTGCCCCATTCAAAAACAGGCACCTTATCGATATTATTGACAAATATAATGGCATGTGGAACCCCGGTATTAATAAATAATACTTTTAGGGAACGACCGGCTAGTTTAATTTCTATAGTATCCGTCAGGCTATGCGGATCGCTCATATGCAGCTTGACGACCGGACCCTTGACCTGGGCGCTGATCAATCCAGCCAATGTTTCAAAAATCATTTTCGCCGGAGCGATCTTATTCAAGTAAGCGAAACGGGCTATACAACGGGCACCGTTGCCGCACATCTCCGCTTCACTGCCGTCTGGATTGAAAATACGCATTTTAAAATCAGCCTTGGCCGATCTTTCCAACAGTATCAATCCATCCGCGCCTACACCGGTTTTGGGCTGGCACAATTGTATCGCCAATTTTGCCGCGGCTGAAGGCACAACCTTGCGCCGGTTATCGATCACGACAAAATCATTACCCGCACCGCTTAATTTAGCAAAAACAATCTTTCTCATTCTCTTCTACCTCAAATAATCTGTGTAATCAGGTCTGATGGATTTTCAACAGACCTTATTTAATATCCAATAGTCTTTCATTGCTGACCATATCGCCGAATGTTTCCCTGTCCCGGACCATATAATATTGGTCCTTACTGACCACTACCTCACAGGCGCGCGGCCGGGCATTATAATTTGAAGCCATGGAAAAACCATATGCCCCCGCATTAAAGATAGCGAGTAAGTCACCTTGTTCTACCAGTGGTAGACGACGATTTTTGGCAAAATAATCGCCGCTTTCACATATTGGACCGACAATGTCAACAAATATCTCATTTTTGCCGGACGTTTTGACTGGCTTGATCTCATGATAAGCGTCATACAATACCGGCCGGGAAAGGTCATTCATACCGGCATCAACGATCACAAATTTCTTGGCTTGCGTCTCCTTCAGATACAATATCTTAGTCACCAGTATTCCCGCCGTGCCAGCAATATAGCGCCCGGGTTCAAAAATATATTGATACCTGGTTTTTTTGATCAAAGGCATAAGGGCCTTGGCCAACTCTTGCGGTGTCGGCGGCTTTTCATCATTATAGGTAATCCCCAATCCTCCGCCCAAATCAATATACTTAAGCTCGATACCCAGTTCTTTTAATGTTTTCAGCAGTGTGAATACTTTTTCCACTGCTTCCACGAATGGCTCCACGGTGGTGATCTGCGAGCCGATATGGACCTGCACTCCGACCACTTCCAGCGATTTATCTTCAGCGGCGCTGGCGTAGGCCTCGGCGGCATAATTAATACTTATACCGAATTTATTTTGGGCCAAGCCAGTGGAGATATGGTGATGAGTTTTAGGATTGATATCTGGATTTACCCGGAATGAGATCCTGGCTCTTTTCTGCACCTTCTTGGCTACGGCGCTGATCAGATCAAGTTCAGGTAATGATTCTACGTTAAACAGCAGGATATCATTCTTTAAAGCATAATAGATCTCATCTTCTGTCTTGCCAACCCCGGCAAACACTATCTTTTCCGGCTTAAATCCCGCGGTCACGGCACGGTATAATTCGCCAGCGCTAACAATATCAGCTCCGGCGCCCAGATTGGCTAAAGTCCGCAAGATCGACAGGTTAGCATTAGTCTTTACCGCGTAGCAGATCATATGCTTAACGGAAGTAAAAGCTTCGTCAAAAGCCTGGTAATTTTCTACCAGAGCCTTATGGCTATAAAGATAACAAGGGGTCCCCACTTCCTTGATAATATCCTTGACTCTAAGGCCTTCACAGTAGAGTTCACCCTTCTTGTATTCAAACGTGCCCATTAACGATCTCCTTTTTCAGTAGTTAACATGGTTATGTCTTTCTGAGCCAGTTCCTGCATCCAAGATAGATTTTTTAATTCCAGTACCTGCCTGAAATCAGTGATTGCGTCCTGGTCTTGATGCAGCTGCTTTTCACACCAGCCCCGGCCGATCAATACCAAAGCGCTCTGGGGATTCATTTCCAGCGCTTTGTTAAATTGGTTCCTGGCCGTTTCCCAGTCAGACTCTGCGCTATAGATCAATCCCCCGACTGCGTAATTCAAATATTCATTGGGTTCAAGTTTGATCGCTTCCAACAGTGATGCAATAGCTTTTTCTTTCTCCCCCAGGTAAAACAAGCAGAGAGCCATAGAGCGAAATACCCGGCCCCGCGGTTGCAGGCTGGCAATATATTTTAACTCTCCCAAAGCCTGACCATAGTCCTTTTTGTGGTAGTAAATATCCGCCAAGGCTAAGTGCGCTTCAATATTCGTAGGTTCAGAACCTATCACCTGGAGCAAGGCTTGATGCGCTTTCTGGTAGAGGCCCCAGTCCCGGTACAGCAAACCCATAGTTAAGTTATACTCGATCTTTAATTTTTTTGACCTGCTGATATGGTCCAATTCCTGCAAGGCTTCCGAATACATCTTCATATCTTTATATATTTTTGCCAAGCCCAAATAGGCAGGCTCATAATTTCGTTTCAGTTCAATACAGTCCTTAAAGTGCTCCATAGACTGGGCAT
>JAQUQP010000038.1 GCA_028716025.1 bacterium
CAGAATGGATTTGAAACCCAATTTAGGAATAGGGTAATCAGCCATGCCATCACCGATCAATATTGCGTATTTCACGCTAAGACTCCAGACTATAGACTCTAGTTTAAAACCTAAAGCCCAATTTCTTGTTTGATTATATCGATATTAGCTGCCACAACTTTTGGTTGGGTAGCGACTTTAATCGCGTTATCCGGATCTTTTAAGCCATGACCGGTCAGGATGCAAACAACTCTAGGTACCGCTTGCTGTTTATCGAAATAATCTTTTTCGATATATTTTTTTAAACCAGCTACTCCGGCCGCGCTGGCTGGCTCGCAGAATACTCCTTCATATTTAGCCAGCATTTGATACGCCTTGACGATATCATCATCGCTGACCATATCGATCACGCCGCCAGATTCATCACGGGCAGCTTCAGCCTGTTTCCAGGACGCTGGATTACCAATTTTGATGGCAGTGGCCAGGGTTTTAGGATCCTTGACTGGATGGCCCAAAACTATCGGGGCTGATCCTGCAGCCTGGAAACCCATCATCTTGGGTGTATTCTTGGCTTTACTCTTCTCTTTAAATTCCTTATACCCTTTCCAATAAGCAGTAATATTACCGGCATTGCCGACTGGCATGAACTGGTAATCAGGAGCATCTCCCAATACTTCAACTACTTCAAAAGCCCCGGATTTCTGCCCTTCGATCCGGTAAGGATTCAAGGAGTTTACCAGGGTAATCGGATATTTCTGACTGATCTCTTTGACCAGTTCCAGCGCATCGTCAAAATTACCTTGGACTTGCAGTACCTGCGCACCGTGGATCATGGCCTGAGAAAGTTTGCCCAGGGCAATGGCTCCATTAGGAATAAGAACAATGCATTTTATCCCGGCTCTGGCCGCGTAGGCAGCAGCAGAAGCAGAAGTATTACCGGTGGAAGCGCAGATAACAGCTTTGCTTCCTTCTTCCATAGCTTTGGAAATTGCCATGGTCATACCCCGGTCCTTGAAAGACCCGGTAGGATTCAAACCTTCATATTTCAGGTATATTTCCACTTTATTCCCCAGGATCCGGCTCAGGTTCTTCGCAGGTATAAGCGGAGTATTTCCTTCTAGTAAAGAGATCACCGGAGTTTTAGCTGATACCGACAAATAATCCCTGTATTTTTCGATCAAACCCTGATACGACATTGCAGCCACCTTATCTTAAATCCTAAATTCGAATATTTAAACTTTTTTAAATTTGAACTTCGTGCTTTGCATTTGTTTAGTATTTAGTGCTTCGTATTTCGAATTTGTATTTAATTACTCTTCTATTCTTATATACACTGTATCAGATTGTACTACCGGCAACCGGTTGATCTCGGCCAGAGCTTTCATGACATTCTTTTCCAAGGCCTTATGAGTGATCATAATGATCGGCACCCGGTTGCGCCGGCCATAGCCTTTTTGGAAACAGGATTCTATGCTGACTTTATTTTTCCCCAATATACCGGATATCTTAGAGAGCACGCCCGGCTTATCCTTAGTGGTAAAACGCATGTAATACTTGGTTTCCAGCTCGGAAATATTCCTGATCTTTAATTTCTTATCCGGATTATAATGCACATAAGGCATGGTCCCGGCAGTTTTATAATAAATATTGCGTGACAAGTCAATAATATCGCTTACGACAGCGCTGGCCGCTGGCAATTGCCCGGCTCCCTGTCCGTAATACATGGTATCACCGGAAGCGTCGCCGCTGATATAAATGGCATTATACTGGTTATCAACCGAAGTCAACAGATGCTCTTTAGAGATCAGGGTCGGATGGACACGGATCTGGATACCTCCATGATCATCTTTGGCAATGGCCAGTAACTTCAAAGCATAGCCAAATTCCTCATCCGCAAAGGTAACATCCTGCAATGATATTTTTTCTATTCCCTGACAATAGATATCTTCCGGTTTTATCCAAGAACCGAATGCAATGGAGGCTAAAATTGAAATTTTGTGCCTGGAATCCATGCCTTTGATATCCAGTGACGGATTGCGTTCCGCAAAACCAAGTTTTTGGGCTTGCCGTAAAGCTTTGTCGAAATCCATTTTTTCTTCGCTCATCTTGGTCAAGATAAAATTAGTAGTCCCATTCAGGATCCCCAAGATAGATTCGATCTTATTTGCGGCCAAACCTTCGTTCAAGGCCTGGATCACTGGGATACCGCCGCCGACACTGGCTTCGAAGTAGATCAATACACCATATTTCCTGGCCTGCACAAATATCTCATCCCAATATTGAGATAAGAGCGCTTTGTTGGCGGTAACAACGTGCTTGCCCTGCTGGAAAGCCTGGAGAATTATTTTGCGGGCAAAATCCACTCCGCCGACCAGTTCTACCACCAGATCTATCTCTGGAGCAAGAATGATCTCATCAGTGTCCTTGCAAAAAATATCCTTATACCGGGCAGGCACTTTATCAGCTACCCGCGGATTAAGATCGCATATTTTAACTATCCGTACCGGGGCACCGACCCTTCTTTCAATAGAGGCCTGGTGTTTTTCCATTACTTTCAAAACACCCTGGCCAACGATGCCGCAACCGATCAAACCTATATTGATCATACTTCACCTCAAATTTACTTTAACAATTTTTTAAAACGTAATAAAGTATCATGGAACCGGTTATCATGGGTCACCAGGGCAATGCGCACATACCCTTCGCCATTTTCGCCAAATCCATTACCCGGGGCGACCGCGACACCAGTCTCCTTGAGCAGGAATTCGCAGAATTCCAGCGATTTCATGTGCTTGAACTTGTCCGGGATAGGCGCCCACAAATACATGGTGGCTTTAGGCTTGTTCACTTTCCAGCCTAACTTATTCAATCCATCCACCATGAGATCGCGACGCCGCTGGTATACTTTGCAAGTTTCAGTAATACAATCCTGAGGCCCGGTCAAGGCCGCTACCCCAGCTAATTGCAATGCGGTGAAAACACCATAATCCATATAGCTTTTGAACTTTTCCAAGTAACCCAGTATCCGGGCATTACCCACGGCAAAACCCATACGCCAACCAGCCATGTTATAGGTTTTGGAAAAAGAACCAAATTCTATAGCAATATCCCTGGCGCCTGGCACCTGCAGGAAACTCGGCGCTTTATAGCCGTCAAAGCAGATCTCTGAATAAGCCAGGTCACTGCCCACGATAATATCGTACTTCTTGGCAAAAGCCACGACCTCTTCATAGAACTTCAGGTCTTCTACTATTGCTGCCGTCGGATTATTAGGATAGTTGATAAACATCAACTTAGCCTTACGGGCAACCTCTTCAGGGATCTTGGTCAGATCCGGCAAATATTTATTTTCTTCCAGTAAGGGCATCAAATGCACTTGCCCCCCAGCCAGGATCACACCGTTATAATGCACCGGGTAAGAAGGTCCCGGCACCAGGACAATATCTCCCGCATCAAGTATTGCCGCGGCTAAATGTCCCACACCTTCTTTGGAACCGACCAGGGCCAAGGCCTCAGTTTCAGGATCAAAAGTGAGATCAAACCGGTTTTTATAGAACTGGCAGACCGCTTGCCGGAATTTCGGCATGCCTTTGGCCTGTGGGTAACGATGCGTATTAGGATGATTGGTCACGGTATCTACGAGCCGGTCGATCACATGTTTTGGTGTCGGCAAGTCGGGATTACCCATGCTCAAATCAATAACATCCAGCTTTTTGCTGTATGCATCCTTCATCAAATTTTTCATTACCGCGAAAACATACGGCGGCAGTTTTTTAAGCTTATCTGAACATTCAACCATAAAAAATCAGTCTCCAGTCTATAGACTCCAGACCCCAGATTTTAGACTTTAGAATGCTGCTCTTGAGTCTTGAATCGTGAGTCTTGTATTTGCTTGTATAGCTCTTTCGCCAAGTACGAACTCCGCATTGTCGGACCAGAAGCTACTGCTAAAAATCCCATACTCCCGGCTATTTTTTCAAATTGCTTAAACTCTTCCCGGCTTAAATATCGTCTCACCGGTATATTATTTTTTGTCGGCTGGAAATACTGACCGAGCACTACTACATCACAACCTATTTTCCGTAAATCCCGCAAAACCGCAAAAACGTCTTTTTCTTCTTCACCCAAACCAAACATGAGCCCACTTTTAGTGATAGTCCCGGGACTTTTCTGTTTATAATATTCTAAGACTTTCAAACTGCGCTGATAGTCAGCTTCTGGACGGACTAGGCTATATAATCTGGGTACAGTTTCCACGTTATGATTAAAAATATCCGGTCGCGCTTCCAGTACTGTATCCAAAGCCTTATGATCAAGCTGGAAATCCGGGGTCAACACTTCGATTATAGCGGCTGGGACAACTGCCCGCACCGCCTGGATCGTCCTGGCAAATTGGCTGGCGCCGCCATCAGGCAGGTCATCACGGGTCACTGATGTGATGACTATGTGCTCCAATTCTAATTCTTTAACAAATCCGGCTAGCCGGTCCGGCTCCTCTGTATCCGGCAGGATTGGCACTGATTCTTTCTTGACGCTACAGAACCGGCAATGCCGCGTGCAAATATCCCCCAGGATCAGGAACGTTGCTGTTTTCTTGCCGAAACATTCACTTTTATTCGGACACCGGGCGCTAACACATACTGTGTGCAGGTGATTCTTGTTTAAAAGAGCGTTCAATTCCACTATTTTGGTCAGGTCTATTTTGTTCTTTACTGCGTTATTCATAATTACTTCAATTTTTTCTTAATGAACAGGAACAGTAAATATCCCACTCCGACACAAACCATGCCATAGGTGACCTGGAACACGTTAAAACGCATCCACTCCGCGGCCGTGATAAATTCGCTGTCTGGCTTGACAATATTCAAGAGTTTTAAGAATCCATAGATGGTCACTAAAACGCCCCAGCCATAGAACACCCAGCCGGATAATCTTAACAATCCCCTGATCTCTTTCCTGTCTGTCATCTTTTACCTCTTTTTTACAATACTGATAGCCTGACCATCCACGTCTTCCATAGCTTCTTTCACTGCTTCGCTCATTGTCGGATGCGCGAATACTGCCTGGGCAAATTGTTTCGTGGTCAGCTTATGAGCCATGGCCAGGGCTACCTGGTTGATCAGCTCAGTGGCTTGCGGACCGATAATATGGCTCCCGAGTATTTGTCCTGTTTCTGCCTGGGCGATCACTTTGACAAAACCCCGGGTATCTCCGGTTGCCTGGGCTTTACCCAGCGCGGCAAAAGGAAATTTGCCAATCTTGACTGCTCCCGCTGTTTTGGCCTCTTGCTCACGTTTGCCAACCATGCCAATTTCCGGAGCAGTAAAGATACATTTGGGTAAAGCTGTATAATCTGCTTCTTGTTTTTCCCGGCCCGTAATATTTTCAACCGCTATCACTGCGTCATATGACGCTTTATGGGCTAACATGGGCCCATTGATACAATCGCCGATAGCGTAAATATTTTTAACCGTGGTCTCGAGCTGCTGGTTGACCTTGATCCGGCCGCGGTCCACGGCAATTCCTGCCTGCTCCAGCCCTAAATTTTCTATATTTGCCTGCCGGCCAACTGCAGTGATCACCAGATCAACGGTTATTTCTTCTTTATTGCTAAAAGTAATTTTTACCTGGTCCTGCTGTTTAGCAGCCTGGGCTACGGAAAGACCGGTGTATATCTTAATACCATTGCGGGCCATTCCCACAGCCAGCAGTTTGGCTATTTCTTCATCTGCTTCAGGCAGGATCTGGGAAGTTAATTCTACCAGGTGGACCTGTACTCCCAAGTCAAAAAAGATCTGAGCAAACTCACAGCCGATCGCTCCTCCGCCGACAATGAGAACGCTGGCTGGAAGTTTAGTTAAATTAAAGATCTGGTCGCTATTAATGATGCCCCGGCCGTCTGTTTTCAATACTGGCAGGGCTACTGGCCTGCTGCCGGTCGCGATAATAATATTTTTAGCTTCAAGTACGCGCTTATCCGGGCTTTTATTATCCTGTACCACAATAGTTTTAGCATCATGTAATTGGGCTGATCCTGAAACCAGAGTGATCTTATGCGTTTTAAACAGGGTCTCTAATCCCTTGCGCAGGTTATTGATAACCGTATCTTTGTGCTGGAAAAGCTTTTCCAGGGTCACCGTGTTCTCAGTACCCGCAGCAGCTATTTCCCTGGCTTTTTTCACGGTCTTTAGATTTTCAATGATAGTTTTAGTGGGAATACAGCCCCAGTTTAAACATACTCCGCCCAACTGTAAATTTTCCACCACGACGACACTGGCACCCAGCTGGCTAGCCCTGATGGCAGCAGTATAACCCCCTGGGCCGGCACCAATGATAGCCAGGTCAAATACTTCATTCATAGTTCCTCATCCGTCAATATTAGGTTTGAAAGGGTAGGAAGAACTTCTCCCTACCCTTGACAGTAAATACTAAAAAACCATATTTATCAATCAGGAATTACTTCACTGCATTCTTCAGAGTAGTGCTGGCCTTAAAAACAGGCACTTTCCTGGCCGGGATCTGTACGCTAGCCCCGGTTTTAGGATTACGCCCGGTACGAGCTTTACGGGTTTTTACCTTAAAAGCGCCCAAACCCGCGATCGCTACCTTCCCGTTTTGCTTTAATGTCTGGGTGATCTCTTTGATGATAGCCAAGACGGCGCGGCTGGCAGCTGCTTTATTGATCTTGGCAGCAGTGGCGACTTTTTCGATCAAAATAACTTTATTCATTCTGTTACCCCCTTTGGCAAAATTCTGAGATAATTATAAAAATAGAGTTTGGACGCTATAATACCTATTTTTTCTTTATTTGTCAAGGGAATTATTAGGGCTAAAGCCCTTCGATTACGCGGATTTTAAAGGCAGATTGCGCGGATTACATCTTTTCGGGGGCGGAAATACCCAGCAGGTCCAGGCCATCCTTAAGGACAATACTAACCGCTTTGATCAAACTAAGGCGGGCTAAGCTCAACTCCTGGTTTTCGGTTACAATGCGATGCTTGGTATAGAAGTTATGGAATACGGTAGCTAATTCTTGTAGATAAATGGTAAGCCAATGTGGATCATAGGTCCTGGCACAATCAGCCAGGATTTTACTGAAATTCGCCAGTTTCTTGATCAATTGCATCTCTTCCGGCTCTTTTAGCATCTTCAATGTCTCTATTTTTAAGCTTCCAGCATCCAGCATTAAGCCATTTTTTGCTGCTTCTTTGAATACACTGGAAATACGCGCGTGGGCATATTGTACATAGAAAACCGGATTGTCTGAGCTGTGTTTCTTAGCTAATTCCAGGTCAAAATCAAGGGCACTGTCCGGGCTGCGCATCAAGAAGAAGAACCGGCAGGCATCTTTGCCTACTTCATCCAGGACCTGCCGTAAAGTAACGAATTCACCGGCCCGGGTAGACATGGGGACTGTTTCTTTACCTCTTTTAAGGCTGACCAGTTGGTAGAGTATTATTTTCAATTTTTCCTTGTAACCAAGCATGGAGGCCACTGCTTCCATCCTGGGCACATACCCATGATGATCAGCGCCCCAGATGTTGATCACCTGGTCCAGAGGCGGTTTCCTTTCAAATTTATTGATCAAATAAGCAATATCACTGGCAAAATAGGTTGGCCTGCCGTCTGCCCGGAAGATCACCCGGTCCTTGTCATCGCCATAATCAGTGGTCTTGACAAAAACCGCGTCGTCTTCTTCATAAGCTTTAGGTGTAGAAGCGCTATTTAGCTTGTCTAATAATTCTTTTTTCAGGTCCTTATTTTCATATAAAGTATTTTCAAAGAACCAAGTATCGAAAACTACGCCAAAATCTTCCAAATCCTTTTTTATCCACCCTAAAATTGTATTAATTGCATATTCACGAAAAGCATTTTCATCTGCCATCTGCCGGCCCTGCCCGCCAACGCCTGCTGGGAGGGCGCCAGCTGCTATCTGTTCAGCTATTTCCTTGATATAATCGCCTTTATACCCGTCTTCAGGGATTTCCTTATCTTCAAAACGTGCCTGGACTGATTTACCCAGGATATTCATCTGGTTACCGATATTATTGACATAGTACTCTTTCTGGACTTGATAACCCAGGGCGGTAAATATCCTGGCTAAGGTATCTCCGGTCGCAGCGCCCCGTCCATGACCGACATGCAAGGGCCCGGTCGGATTAGCGCTGACAAATTCGATCTGGATATGTTTATCTTTCCCAAAAGAGGTTTGTCCATATTTACCATATTGAGCTAAAATTTCACTTAATTCCTTATATATTCTCTCTTTAGCCACAAAAAAGTTTATGAATCCATTGCCCGCGACTTCCACTTTTTCCAACAGGCTTTTATCCTGGGGAAGTTTCTCGACGATCAATTTTGCCAACTCACGCGGTGTTTTTTCATAAAAAGCAGCGCCATAAAAGGCAATATTAGAGGCATAGTCGCCAAATTTTTCATTGCTGGGTAAGGTTAAGAAGAATTTGTCGCTTGACCACTCAAATATTTTATCCTTAAAATCCGCGGCTGCTGTCCTGACCGCTGTTTCCAGCAGGTTTATTATTTCATTGTAAATAGTCACTTACTTCTCCCATTTCACTTTGACTGCCTTACTCCACAATCTTTCCAGGTTATAGAATTCCCTGGCGTCTTTAATAAAGATATGCACCAGTATCCCGGCAAAATCAAGCAACAGCCACCGTTTAGACAGTTGTTGCTGACGGTTACGCAGCTCTATTCCTTGATCTGCCAAACTATCTGTTATGGATTCCTTTACTGCCTGCGCTTGCGGCTGTGAGTTAACCGTAACAATAATAAAATAATCAGTAATAGGTGTTAACTTCCTGACATCCAAAACAGTAATATCTTCGCTCTTTTTGGCACTGGCTGCCTCGGCAGCCAAAAGCGCTAGCTTTTTATAGTTCAATTTTATGTCTCCAATCTTCCCCGATAATGATCACAGCCTGGGTCAGTGAACTGTCACCAAGACTGGTCTCGATCTCATCGCAATGTAGTATTTTACCCAGGTAATGGGCTGCGTTAACGTTGCCGGTACGATCAATGATCTTAGTACGAGCTAAAGTCCGTTCAAAATAGCCCCAACTTAATACATCTATTCCTTTTTGCCGTAAATATTTAGTGACTTCTTCCACAGCCTCACGATTACGGGTAGCATTCCATAATTCTACCCTGATATTGGTGGCAACGTTATCAGTTACAACCGGATCTTCCCGTAGGAGTTGAGTTACTTTTTCCAGTCGAGATCGGTCTATTTCCCATACCCAGGCTCCGCGTACTGACATTGGTTTCCCTGGTATTTGCTGTTGTCGGAAATTCTGAGTATTTAATTTTCGCAGTTCAAAAACCAAAGTTACCAGATCATATAAACTAAGATTTGTGCGCAAGGCTTTGATACCAGTCCAAGCCAGTTGCGGCATCCTGAAAATGATCGCCGGTGATTTAATTTTAGCTGCTAACGCTCTAATAAAATTCCGATTGCGCTGCATGCGGCCAATATCGCCTTGAAGGTCTTTACGGAAACGCAAATATTCCAGGCATTGCTTGCCATTCAGGGTCTGTCGACCAGGCTTAAAATGGATATGCAGTTTACCCCAATTATCGTCATAATCCATTTTTTCAGCTATGTCAATAGTGACTCCTCCCAAGGCGTCAACGATATTAATCAGGTCATCAAAATCAAGCTGGATATAATAGGGTATTTCCAGGGTAAGCAGGTTTTGGGTAACCTCCTGGGTAAGGGCTATTCCTTCCTTAATGCCACCCTCCTTGTATCCATAGGCAAAAAACTCATTGATCCGCAATAATTTGTATTTCGGCACCCGGACCCGGGAATCCCGCGGAATGGACAGGATATCAGCTAAACGTTGCCGGGGATGGAAGCTGACAAACATCAGCACATCTGCCCGTTTGCTGTTCTCCACATCATCGCAACCGATTAAAAGGAGATTGATCCGTCCGCCTTTTTGCACCGTCCGGTTGACTGGACTCCAAAAGGATAAGCCGATCATTATAAAAAGTAAACCCAGGGCCAGGCCCAGGAAAACTTTGGTTATTGCTGGTTTATTTTCCATTATTCCCTTAAGAACGATTACCCACCAAAGAGCGTCGGCGGGCGCGGCATAGATTTTATTCGTATAACTTATGCTTTTTTATATACGCGTACACTGCTTTGGGAATTAGTTTCCCGACATTATTGCCCTTTTTAATTTTTTTTCTGATCGTAGTCGCGGTCAGAGGAATGCCGGTTATGCGCAACACAATGACTTTCGCTGCTGCTTGTTTATTTGGCAGCGCTATTTTATAGCCTGGCCGGTTAATAACGACAAAGTGGCACAGCTTTAACAATTCCTGCCAGCGGCGCCAGGTGCGTATCTCGCTAAAAGCATCTGCCCCGATAATAAAAAAGAACTCTGCCCGGCGGCCCAGTTTTCTTTTCAAATACCGGACTGTTTCAATACTGTAACTGGGAGATTTTTTTTTGGTTTCGTACGCGATCGCTGTAAATTTCTTTTTATTGCGCAGGGACAGCTTGACCATGGACAGCCGGTCTTTAGCCGTGGCCTGGCTTTGCGCCTTATGAGGCAAAATGCCGGCGGGAATGAAGATGACCTTGTCCAATCCCAGTTCTTGCTGTACTATCCCGGCTATTTTAAGGTGACCGTTATGGATAGGGTCAAAAGTCCCGCCAAATAAACCAATTTTCATAAACAAATCCTAAATTCTAAATACGAATTCCTAAACAAATCCGAAATCCAAAATCACAATTCTTTAAATTGTTTCGGTTTAGTTCATTAGAATTTAAATATTGTTTCGGATTTCGATATTCGGATTTAGTGCTTATTTCCGTATTTGCCCGTTACCGTAAACCATATATTTGTACGAACATAGTTCATTCAAACCCATCGGCCCGCGGGCGTGCATTTTTTGGGTAGAAATACCGATCTCCGCTCCCATGCCGAATTCACCGCCGTCAGTGAACCGGGTTGAAGCGTTCCAGTAAACCGCGGCCGAATCGACGGCGCGCATGAAATCTTCCGCTCTTTTCTTGTTTTTGGTCACAATAGAGTCAGAATGGTGCGACCCGTATTTATTAATATGCGCCACTGCTTCTTCTACCGTATCCACTATTTTGACAGAGAGAATAAGATCCAGGTATTCTGTTGACCAGTCTTCTTCGGTGGCTGCTTTGATGCCTTTCAGGATCGCCAGGGTTTTTTCATCACCGCGCAATTCCACTTTGGCAGCGGTAAGACGCGCTGCCAGCTGCGGCAGGAATTCCAAAGCTATCCCGTTATGCACCAACATGGTTTCCATGGCGTTACATACGCCCGGGCGCTGTACCTTGGCGTTAAAACATATTTCCTCCGCCATTTTCAGGTCAGCATCTGCGTCAACATACGTATGACAAACTCCTTTGCCATGCGAAATAACCGGTATGGTAGAGTGTTCTTTAATGAATTGGATCAATTCTTCCCCGCCGCGCGGGATGATAACATCGATAAATTTATCCAGCTTAACTATTTCCAGGACAGCCTGGCGGTCCGTGGTCTCAATAAACTGGATCGCCCCTTCCGGGATACCGGCAGTATAGGCTGCCGCGGCAATAGTTTTCGCCAGGATATGATTAGAGTTGACTGCTTCCGACCCTCCCCGCAAGATCACTGCGTTTCCGCTCTTCAGGCATAATCCGGCAGTATCAACCGTCACATTCGGCCGCGATTCATAAATGATCCCGATCACACCCAGCGGCACGCGTATTTTATTGATCTTCAAACCATTAGGCCGCTCTGTTGAAGAGATCACTTCCCCCACCGGGTCCTTTAACTCAGCCAGCTCATGCAATCCTTTGATCATGGTTGCAATACGAGCCTCGGTTAGCGACAACCGGTCAATAAGAGCAACGCTTAAACCAGCTTCTTTGGCTGCTTCAACATCTATCTCATTTTTAAACAAAATATCGTCTTTATTGGCTTGTAGCGCTTCAGCCATAGCTAACAAGGCTTTATTTTTTATCTCTGTGGATACATTGGCTAAAGCATAAGCAGCTCTTTTCGCGGCCGCCGCCCGCCTGATAATTTCCTCTTTTAGTTCCATAACGCACCTCTATTGCAGTATAAACTTGTATTGCAATTTGTTATTTTATCACAACTGCCCACTTTTATCAATGAATTTAATTGCCAAAAAACCCTAATTACGTTAAAATAGCCTCATGTTTAACATAATCATGGTAGGAATTACCAGTTTATTGACCGATATTTCCACGGAAATGGTCTACCCGCTCCTGGCTATATTCTTAAGCACCACTCTGGGCGCTTCCCCTTGGATCATCGGCCTGATCGAAGGTATCGCGGAAAGTATCGCCAGCCTGCTGAAAGTGTTCAGTGGATATCTTTCTGATAAATCACAGAAAAGGAAACCGCTGGCCATTTTGGGCTATGGTTCTTCCACGTTCGGTAAAATATTCCTTTATATAGCTACGAGTTGGTGGTGGGTCCTTTTATCGCGGGTTATTGACCGGTTCGGCAAGGGTATCCGCAATGCTCCCCGGGATGCCTTGATCGCTGACTCCAGCGTTAAAGAAAGAAGAGGCCGGGCTTTTGGTTTGCACCGGATGATGGACACGATCGGCGCCGCTACCGGGGTGCTTATCGCCTATTATCTCCTGACTTCCCATCCCGGGCCAATTGATTACCGCAAAATATTTCTGTTGTCCCTGATCCCGGCATTCCTGGGTGTAATATTTCTTTTCTTTGTTAAGGAAAAGAAAGATCCTCTCATCCCTACCGCTAAAAAGCTGTCTTTCAACTGGTCCGGCTTACCGCTACGGCTGAAACTATTCCTGGTAGTGACCGTGCTCTTTACCTTGGGCAATTCTTCTAACCAATTTTTGCTGCTCCGGGCCAAAAACCTGGGCTATACTACAGAAAATGTCCTTTTGCTCTACCTGGCTTATAATATTGTTTACGCTATTGTCTCTTACCCGGCTGGACGGCTGTCTGATATTATCGGCAGGAAAAAACTGCTGGTTTGGGGCTATGTTTTCTATGGCGTGGTTTATCTGGGATTTGCTTTAACAACAGATCCGGTCTTTATGTGGGTGCTGTTTAGCCTGTATGGAGTGTATATAGGAGCTACGGAAGGTATTGAGAAAGCGCTGGTCACTGATATTGCGCCGGAAAACCTGCGCGCTACGATGATCGGCTTGCATGCGACGTTGGTAGGAATAGGATTGTTCCCGGCTTCATTCATTGCCGGTATTCTCTGGGATAAATTCGGGCCGGCAGCCACCTTCTATTTTGGCGGCGTTACCGGCCTGTTAGCTGCGTTAGGATTATGGTTGGTGTTGTAAACTTATTCCGTCCTGCTGGTTATTTCTATTAAATGATAGCCGAACTGCGTTTTGACCGGCCCGAGCACTTTGTTCACTTCCCCGCTAAACACCACTTCATCAAACTCTTTAACCATCTGGCCCGGGGTGAATTCCCCCAAATTTCCGCCCTGCCTGCTTGAAGGGCAGGTTGAAAATTGTTTGGCCACCTCTGCAAAATCAGCTCCGGCCATGATCTTGCTTTTCAATTCTTCACATTGTTCTTTGGTCTTGACCAGAATGTGCCTGGCAGTTGCTTTTTTCATTATTATCCTCCTGGATTATTTTGAATATATGCTCTTAATATGCTCCGCCTGGACGCCCCATACCGCCACCCATTCCACCTCTCATACCGCCCATGCCTTCCATGCCTTGTCGTCCGCCGCCTTCACGGCTACCCATCTGTTCTTTCATTGCTTCTCTCATAGCCTCTTCTTTTTTCTTAAAATAGTTAAATAGTACATCCCTTTGTTTTTCTGATAATAATACCCGCAATTTTGCTTTC
Source organism: bacterium (assembly GCA_028716025.1). The sequence continues at coordinate 13,851 of JAQUQP010000038.1, forward strand.
ACAGACATGCGTATTTTATACTGTTTGCTTTGTAAATCACTAATTTGGTCGATCAAAGTAGCTATTTCCGTCAGGTTGGGCTGAATGAACTGCCCATTGACCTTGACCAGGGTCTTAACCGGTATTTGATTCTTTAAGACA
>JAQUQP010000039.1 GCA_028716025.1 bacterium
CCATAAATAAATCCCTGTAACAGATCGTTAATCGTAAAAGCCGGTCCCAGTTCATCAGTTTTACCTTTAACCAAAATATTCCTTACCGGGATAAATAATTGGAAATCATTCTGGTCGATCACTACCATGACCACCGGAATACCCAATATACCGGCAATATCCAACCTCAGCAAGTTGGGAGATGAATAATATATTTTCTGCGCCAGAATGTAATTACCGGCATTACTTTGTAATTGGACTTTTACCCAACCTTGCAAACTCTGGATATTCGATTGGGGCTGGTTCTGCTGGTCCATAAAAACCGCGGGACTTAGGGTGCTTGGATAATAGTAGCGGTTACAGCCAGTGAGGGTAATTAAAACGCTGATCAACAGTAATTTTCGCCGCAAGTGAGATCCTTTGGTAAATATTATGCACGTAAAAATGTCTTTGGGAATTGGTTTATGAGGTAAGTTCCACAACCACCAACTTTTTACTGGCTCTTTCGTTATTTCTGGATCTCCTTTATTTTTCTTCTGAGAGCTTTATTATCGGGATTAGAGGCAAGGGATTGACGCCAATATTGGAGGGCTTCTTCAATGCGTAATAAGGCGGCATAGATATCACCAAGATGTTCTAGCACTACCGGGTCATTCTTCATATAAGTCACGGCTTTGGTCAGATATTCCAGGGCCTCGCCATATTTTTCCTGGCGGTAGTAAAGCCATCCCAGACTGTCCAGGAAAGCGCCATTTTCAGGCTCCAGGGAAACGGCTTTCTTCAAATATTCTTCAGCCTCAACCAGGTTTTCACCCCGGTCAGCATAAGAATAACCCAGGTAATTCAATGCTTGAGTGTTCTTAGAATTATAACTGATCGCTTTCTTCATGGCCTCTACCATCTGGGAAAATTCACCAGCCTGGTCACAAAGTACTCCGAGCCGGAAATATAGATCATCTATCTCCGGTTCTTTATTAGCCTGACCCAGTCGCAAACCCTGCTCATTTTTAAGGATAATAGATTGTCTATACGCACTAATAGCTTCCGGATATTGTTTCAGGTCGGTATAGACTACGCCCAGGAAATAATACAATAACAAATTATTCTTATCTGCCTGGAGAGCTTCTTTTATCACCTGCAGGGCTTTTTTAGATTGTTTTAACTGCAAGAAAAGATAACCTAAATGCAGGTAAATGCTGCTTTTGGCAGGGAGTATGGTCCCAGATTGTGATTGACTAAGCGGTTGCCTGGTCGCTATCTGCTCCAGTCGTTCCAGCGAAAGCTCATAATAATCAATAGCTTGTTTCAGGTCTTTCTGTTCCTCACTGATCACCGCCAGGTAAAAATAACTGGACACAGACAGGTCATCGGCAACCTTTTTTTCAATTTTATTAAAAACCTCGGCGCTCTTGGCAAAATCCTTTTGTTCATAATATAAAACTCCCAGCCGGTACTGGGCCAGGCTATTGCCGGGATTTATCTTGATGAGCTGCAGGTATGTCTCGATCGCTTTTGCATACTCCTGGTTGCGTTCGTATGATTCAGCTAAACCGAAATAAGCCATAATATTCTCTGGCGATAATTTTATTACCTGCCCATAAGTATCGATCGCTTCTTTTTTCTTATCTATCGCCAGGTAGGCGCCGGCCAAACTCATACAAGCTTCGGCCTGGTCAGGTGCCAACTGGCATACTCTCTGTAACACTTCTATCGCTTGGCCATAATTGCTGACATTAAGATACAAAGTGCCCAGAATAAATAAAGCAGCCTGGTTTTCCGGTTCCAAAGACACAACTTTTTCATATACCGGTACTGCCTCTTTCACTTTATTCTGCCGGATCAAAATAGAGCCTAACAGAAAGTATGATGGGACATATTTCTCATCCCGTTTAATAGCTTCTTGGGCCTGCCGGAGAGCCTGGTCGATATCTCCGTTTAAACTATAGGCCACGCCCAGCTGCACGAACAAGGGAGCGCGCAGGGAATCATAACTCAGAGCTTGCTGGTAAGATTCAATGGCTTGCTGATATTTCCCTTCACGTTCTTGTAAAAGTCCCTGTATAAAATAATAATAAGCTACCCCGCGATTATCAATTTCATAACCAAAGACAGCTACTCCATAAGCCATTAAAACAAAAAAAACCAATGTTGCTAGGATAATGATTCTTATTTTAGCTAACATAGCTCCACTCTCTATTTTTTAGCCGGCTCAATCAGGGAAAAAGCGGTCAAAGATAATTCCACGATCATTTCTTCGGGATCAAGCTCATTGGTCTTGATCCGGATATTGTCCACCCTGCTTAGCCGTTCCATTTTTTCCAGTTCTTTCAGGTATTCGATCAATTTGGGATATTCGCAGAAAAAAGTAACCTTTACCGGGACCATAATATATTTATCCATCGTAATAGTATCGCCGGGAACCATGGACCCATATTCTTTAATGCCCAGCCGTGTTCCGATCTTAGCCAAACTCTGTACCAATTCAGCTACGCTAATATCAGCCGGCATGCGTTTCTTGATCAAATTGATCTTGAGCTTGTTGGCTCTTATATCGCTTTCCAGTTTGGGCACATAAGACTCATCTTTCTTAATCTTGGTAAAACTAACTTCCATCGCGTTGAGTTGGGCGCCCAAAGTAGTTAATTGTTTGACTTGTTTTTGCAGTAAGAGAAAATAAGCGCTAGCCAAGCATAGCACTACCGCCGCGGCCATGATCGACAGTTTAATTTTAGTGGTGAATTTGAACTGCATTATTTCTTGACCTCTGGGTTTTTACCTTTTTCGTCTAGCGGATTCAGGAGTTTGCACCGGATAGTCCAGCTGACTCCTTGTTCCGTACCGAGTGCGGCCAATTTAGCGCCGGTCAACTCACAAGAGCTGAAATGCGGCCATTGTTTCAGGTTCAACATGAAATCAGCTACCCCCACTGTTTTGGTGGATAAGCCGACGACTTCCAGCTTAAGGTTTGGCGGCGGATTATTATCTTTCTTGGCATTCTTGGTGTTTTTAGCGTTAATCGCTGCCCGTTCAGGGATATCGCCGGAAACAATCACCTCCCGCAACCAAACTATGGAGGGCATGGATACGATCAATTCCTCCAGCACTTGCGCCATAGGAGGAGTGATCACAAAAATATCTTTCAATATTCCTTCCAGCTTGGTTACTTCCGCCAGAGTTTGCGCTGATTCCTGGGCTTTATCCACTACATATTGGACATTGCTTAAAGCTTTCTTCATATCCGCGATACCGGTTTCCTTCTGCTTGATCTTCAAAGCCAGAAGCATATAAAGCAGCAAAATTATAGCTACGGTGGCTATACCGGCTCCCACATAATATATTTTAAGCGATACGCCTTCTTTACGCAACTCTTCCGGCAAGAGGTTAAAGCGTTTTTCATTCTTCTTGGCTTTCATGGCCAAACCGATAGCCGTGATCAGGAAAGGAGCGATTTCCTCCAAGAGGTCCATTGGGATGCTTTTCATTTCACTCTTAACATTCTCCAATGGATTGGCTATTTCTAGCGGGATATCGATCTTTTCTTTCAAGAATTGCAGGACTTGCCGTAATTTACCACCGCCGCCGCAGATAAAAGCCAGGTCAATTTTCTTATGTTCCTGCAGCTGGAAATAACTCAGGGAGTTGCGGACTTCCGTGGCAATGCGTTCAAATTGCGGAGTTACTGTAGCCGGCAAACCTTCTTTCAACTTGGAATTCTCAGCTTTGGCATAATCCAGGTTCAGGATGTCCTGGATAACCCGGGTTAGCAGGTTACCACCCAATGGAACATTCCTGGTAAAGAGCATATCCAGCCCTTTAGTCACCACTACCTCAGTGGTAGCCGCGCCTAACTCAATTATACCGATTGTTTCCACGTTCAGACGCGATTTAAGTACTGAGATCCCTCTCATTAAAGCAAACGGGACCACATCGATCGCTTCCTGTTCTATCCCCACCTCATTCATTAAAGCGATGTTTTTATCGACCTCTGATTTTGGGACAACCGCGACGGATATACGGACCTTTTCTTCTTTCGTGGTCGCCGGGTCATCCAAGGTATAATAATCAACTGCCGCTTCTTCGACCGGGAACGGGATCTCTGCCTCAATCTCGGCCACGATCATTTTTTTAACTTCCTCCCGGGCCAGACGCATTACCGGCCCCTTGGGCAAAGAAATGGTACGATTGATCACCAACTTACCGCTCAAGGCAGTGACCACTCTTTTATTTTTCAAGCTGGCTTTGGGCAGAGCTGCTTTGATCGCTTTAACCAGTGCTTTGTGACGGTCTTCTTCATTGGTCAGGTCAGGAATAGCTTCAATCTGCGCAAAGCCAATATGTTTTAAAATAAATTCTTTACTGCCCTCAGCAAGTTCGACCGCTTTTACATTATTAGTACCAATGTCTAAACCAATAATAGATTTAGCCAAAGCTGACCTCTCCTAAATATTGTAGGATCAAATACAAATAATACCAGATATGGTTAGTGTCCTGTTACCAACATTCCTTTATATTTGAAGGATTGGATTTGAGTCGAATACAAGGAGCAACGACGCCGGCGTATCTTAAGATACGTCCAGGAGGAGCGACGCAGTAGTCGGCCAAAGACAACCTTCCCTCCGGGCGGGGCTCTTTTTCCCTGCTTCATCGTTACTCGTCGCTTACCCGCCTACGTGCTTTGGCGGGCTGGTACTCCTCGTGCCTTGAATCAGGAAAAAATATCTCCCGCAAAGGTAAAGAAATATTGGTAACAGGACACTAGCTTCCGCTAAGTAATTATATGCTTATTGTTTTAGTTTGTAAAGTAAAAAAGCAGTAAGAACGAATCTTCGTCTTTACTTAAAAAGTGTCCCGCCAGGATTCTGTCAATACAGTCATGGTCCCGGTTGGTGTAACCTGGCTGGCAAATTTATAAAGACGGTTACTATCGGAACCGATATACAGGTTATTGCCGTAAATAGCCGGGGAAGAATCGACATTCCCCTGAGTATTATAACGATAGCGTCGGCTCAGGTTAGTGATATTAAGCGCAACTATATAATTATCATCGTTCCCGACAAAAAGCTGGTCATTCTGCACCGCCGGTGTAGAGTCAACCGCATGATTGGTATTATAGCTGTCCGTCTGTCGGCCATCCCGGCAGCGAAACGTATATAATCTCCTGGTCCCTGAACCGACGAAAATACTATCTTCTTCAGGCGAATAAACCGGAGAAGACGTGATGGCTCCATAGGTCCTTCTGGCGATCCAATGCCACCAGCCGGAAGGATCAAAAGAGACTACAGTTCCGCCCATTGAGCATTGGTAAATGTACGTACCACCGCCATACTGCTGGTGATGCCTGGTCCAATAACCGCTTTCAGAGACACAGGCCGTACTTCTAACAGCTCCATCCATATCTTCCGGCCATCCCGGCACCAGACTGGCTGTAGTCAAATCAATAGCGTAAAAATAGCTGTTGTCCGCGCCAATATATAAAATACCCCCATCAGTGTCAATGGTCGGAGAGGAGTAAATGGCAACATCATTACCGATCAGGAAAGGCCAGCCTGCTTTAATATTGCCGGTTTCATACTCAAAAGCATATACCCGCCCGTCATCAGAAGCAGTATAGATCACATCATCAACAGCACACGGTGAAGCCCGCCATGGTCGCAGATTGGTTGGATTGCGGTAACGCCAGACCAAGTTGCCGGTAGTCAAATTAAGGCAATAAAAATAACCATCATTAGAGCCCACATAAACATAGTTCTTGTAGAGACACGGCGAAGACAACACGTCATTGCCCGTGGTATAGGACCAGATAAATCCTCCGTCAGAAGCCCGGATACAATAAACTTTGTTATCATCACAACCGAAAACAACCCGGCTTTTGTCCACCGCGGGAGAAGAATTGATATCGCCTCCGGCGGTATAATACCATTTTTCCTCGAGCTCACGAGCAACGATATGTTGCGGAAAACTATAACCGGTCCTCTCAGGGCAATACTTGAACATTGGCCAGTTCCCCATCAGGATCCTGACTCTCAGGGTCTTTTGCACTCCCTTATATGTGCCAACAGATTTTAGTTGTACCGTTCCCCCATCGCCGTCCTCCAGGGTAACTGTAAAGCTGCCCCCGTTAAAGCTCATGGTCGCACCAGTGCGCCAGCTGGAGTCATAATCCAACTGCGGCAATGACCAGTTTATTCCTGCTTCCGCAATATATAAGGCGATCGTAGAGTTTTCAGAACCAGCCGCTACTCGGACATCAGTAGTCAGGATATTAATGAACAATAAACCCAGGATCAATACAAAAAGGACTATTCCTATGGCCATGATCAATATCGCACCGCGCTTGTTTTTATGGAGCATTTTCAACCTCGGTTATTGTTGCGGTTTATTTCTGGGGAATATTTTTGTCGCCAGATTGATGATTTGCGAATTATTAGAAGCCTGCATTCTGATGGCGATCTGCCCTTCGTATTCTGAACTAAAATATAACTTGGTGATATACGTAGCCACAACATTGGTGTCTGAACTACCCGTGGCATAGGTAATCGTCCTTTGTAAGTCACCGTTTAACTGCGGCTCATATCGTACTGTCTGCATATCATCCGGATTCTCCAACTCCAGCGGAGCGTTAAACTCGATCCGGTCGCGATTAGCGTCAAGAGTAGTAATGGTAATGGTGGAAATATCCGCCTGCCTAATCTCCCGGGCCAACTTTTCCATAGCCGTGCGGGCCTGCTGGACCACATTGATTTGCGTATCCTGGTATTTATAGGTATTAGTAGTCTCGCGCAAGATATCATAAAGGACTATCACTATTATACCGACGATAACGATAGCAATAACAAATTCAACCCCACTCAAACCTTTTCTATTCTTAAGAAGCTTTAACATAAAACCCCTATATTAAATTCGAAATTCTAATATCGAATTACTAAACAAATTCAAATTTCCAAACTCGAATTTTCTAAGCGTTTTATTTTTGAGATTAGATATTATTTAGAGTTTAGATATTCGTGCTTAGAAATTGCTTCCATCAGTAGTTTCCTTTGATTGCCCGCAGTACTGTACTTTGCGCGCCATTTTCCCAGGATACTGTCACGGTAATACGTTTAAACCTGGTTATCGCCGTAGACACCAAGTCCAGGTTAGTTTCGCTGACATATTCAACAACCACGCTCCTTCTATACCCGGTATACTCTGTCATCGTGGTATTATCCACTTCTCTGGGCGGAGTTTCGTTATAACCGTCATAATCGTCAACATCGTCATAATTCCGGCTCGTGGGGGTACCCGACCTGGTTTCAAAAGAATCCGGGCCTAAACGAGCTGTGGTATCAGGATTGGTCGGATCCTCGTCAAATTTTTTGCACAAGATCTCTTCCATGAGGTCCTGCGCCAGCATGTTAGCCACAGTGATCCGCTGGGGATCTTTAGCTCTTTTTACTCCCTGTCCGAGCACTGAAATGAGCGGGACAAGAGCTACTGTTATCACAACCACCGCTACCAGCACTTCCGCGAGGGTGAATCCGCTGCAAAAGTCTATTAAACTTGACTTTGTAGTTTTTTTAGTAAAACTTCTCATTTAAACCTCTAACGGATTTCACCCTGTTAAACCTCCTGAAAATATATAAAACAGGATAAATATGATCTTTCTTCTAGGCTGTCTGGCTATGTTAATCGTGCATTTCTTTGAGGTCTAACAGGGCTCATGGTTTGGTCCAGTAAACACGTCCGGTATTAGCTTCCACCCAGACAGAATAAGAGTCAGAGCCATATTGCAGGACAGCCTTACCACCGTTGGTGTTGCGACCCAGAGGATCAAATTCTATATATTCTGTCCCCGCCGGAAACTCCGCAGATACAATGACGACATTATGATGTTCGCCTTTAGAAAAATCACGGATCATGGGTTTGCGGTTAACCGGATCAGTAAGGGGGTTGGTAAAAGTACTTGTATATACCACATAGCGGTCTTGTGACGGGTAAAAAATAACTCCGCTAATAACCTGGGTGGTTTCTGCGGTTTTCTTAGCCAATATAATATCAGATACCAGCAATCTGGAAGCAGCTTTAGCCCGGTAGCTAAGAACACCGGTCATAGAGATAAGCAGTATCGCGGTCAGGAAACCGATCAACGCTACCATCACCATGGTTTCAACCAGGGTAAACCCCTTAGAAAAACGATTACACACCTGCCTACCGGCAGGCAGGGATTTTTTAAATAGCTTAAATAGATTTATCATATACTCATCCTGCTTATGTAATATCACAATCTACCTCTAAATTCAACTCTAATCCTCGATTCTTGCTCTGTACCTAATTTACTTTTCTTTTTTAAAGATCTCAAAACGCCCCAAATGGAGTTTTTGCAATACGAATTTCCCCACCACCCCTAAAGTAGACAGACCATAAACAGTCGAGCGCAGGAAATTAATGGATGACGCTTCCTTAAAATAGCGCGCCGGGACTGGCGTCTCCCCCAATCGGAATCCAAAATAAACCGCTTCCGCCAGAAATTCAGTATCAAAAACGAAGTTATCAGAATTATTTTGCCAAGGAATGGTTTCCAGCACTTTCCTGGTATAAGCCCTAAATCCGGTGTGGAACTCACTCAAGTTCTGCCCGAAGAATATGTTTTCCACCAGGGTAAGAGCTCGGTTACTGATGTATTTATACAATGGCATGCCCCCAGCCAATGCTTCGGACCTGGTCCGGATCCGGGACCCCAGCATTATATCATACAAACCATCGGTTATTGGCTTAATCATATAGGGGATAAGCCTGGAATCATACTGGTAATCCGGATGTACCATTACAACAATATCAGCACCTTGTGCCAAAGCTTTTTGATAACAGGTTTTCTGATTACCGCCATAGCCCCGGTTTTTTTCATGGACAAATACCTGTAATCCCAAGGCCCGCGCCATGTTTACTGTGTTATCATGGCTGGCATCATCAACCACTATGATCTCATCCACTACTCCTGGCGGTATATCCTGTACTGTCTTAGCAATAGTTTTCTCCGCATTATACGCTGGCATAACCACTACTATTTTTTGTTTAGCCATTATTCCCCCTTAATTTTTGCTTTGCAAAAATTGGAACAGTCGAAATTAGAAAGTAGAAAGTAGATTGCAGTCCACTTTCAACTCTCAATTCTCAATTCTTAGTAATATGTCTTATTCCTCTGGCGGTCAGTACGCTTAAAGTTAACAGCATTATGACCCCGATCCCGGTACCGATCATAAATTTAACCGGTTCATAAGAAAAATTGACCAGCCAATCCCCGGCTGGTATTTTGACTGCTCTGAAAAGATAATCAGCGTCATAGATCTTCGTTTTTTCTCCGTTGATCTCCGCTTGCCAGCCTGGATAATTAGTATCAAAAAGAACAAGCCAGGCAGGAGATGCGGTTCTCACCTGTAAGAGAACCTCGTTCATATCATAAGATAGTATTTTCGGCTGGATGCCGGGACAGGTCGTGTCGCTGTTACTTAATCCGGAATACACCCCGGGACCGGTCAAGACAACCACTTCTGCAGGTTTGAATTCTCTGGAAAACAGGAAATTTACTGTTTCCACATCGCTTTCTGGCGGCCGGGCTATCGCTTTTGGTACCAGTATTGCCCTTGGCAACACCAGTTTGTTCTCATAAACGCTAAAACTTTTTAAAGTAAACAGGATCCTGAGATTTTGGTCCTTTATATCATCCAGTTGAGAAAAAATATAACGGATCCCGAACATCTGGCCCAGCGGACTGCAGCTGTAATTTGGCTGGCTCTCCAGTACCTGCATAATATTTTGTTCTTTGGCCAAGTCGATCGATTCATAAACTCCCACATCAGCCAGGTGATAATTCATGCCCATGCTGGTCAACAACGGAAGTTTATCCCTGACCAGGTCATCGAGTCCCACAAAAACACGTCTTTTTTTCTCAAACACATAACGGTCTTGATTCAGGTGTTCCTGCAGGAACCGGATCACTGGCGGCTTATCCCGATAGAATTCTTCTTTGACTATTGGTTCCATATCCTGGACCGAGTGGAAAAAAGTGAGGTTCCCATAAACTAAAAAAGCCAGTCCCAGGTAGAATACGGGTCTAATTATTTTATGGCGCATTAACCATAACAGCCCGAACAATAGTAGAATAACCAGCCCCAGGGAATATTCTTTCAGGATCGTAGGCAAATAATCCTGGTATAGCGACGCCATTCTTGCTGGTTCCATTTCACGCATATACGTTCTGGCCAGCCAGGCAGCGATATTGTTGCGGAAAAAGTAAAATATTATATACCCGCCCAAGACATAGCCACTGAACACAGCCAGACGCTTGGTGCCGGTATTATTTTCCGCGGTCTGGAGCAAATATTCAAAGCCAATGCTGGCTAAAATTACCATGCTAAGATCAAGGATATATATATATTTAACCGGATAACGAACTAGGTTAAACCCAGGCAGGCATGAATAAAGGATCTTGTGGATCGGAGTATATTTACCCAAGGCAATGATCAAGCCGGCCAATCCCACCCAGGTAAAAAACCGCACCAGCTTTTTATATCCGGGATGGCGGTAACTAAGCATGATAAATAATAGCGGCAAAAAACCAAAATAAAAGCTTCTTAACCAGGATTGCCTGAACCAGGTCTGGAGTCCGACAAAATCCCAACTGAAAGTGCGGATAAAAGTCGTAATCAGTTCAAGCGGATGCAAGGACCAGTAGCTGGCGAGTTCATAATCCACTCCTTTTTCCCTTACGGAAAGGCTGAGCATTTCTTTTAGCAGCAGGAATAGCGGCTGGATCAATAATAAAGATATAATGCCGGTTATTAATAAAACAATAGCAATAGTCTTGGGCCGGGCCAACCTGAACGAGACTAAATAAAAGCTATAGGCGATCAACAAGATAAGGTTGAAATACATTACCTCAGGTTGCCCGCTATAAAATTCCAGGGCAAAAATCAAGCTTAACAGTACCGACCAGAACCAGTTCCCTTTCATCGCGCGCATAAAAAATAACAGGCCAAAAGTCAGCCAGGTCACCGCTGATAAAGTAGTTAACAGATTCAAGATGGAGCCCATATAACCATTGAAAGTAAAAACTATGGCCCCAATCAGGCTGCTGGCCGGATGCAGGGAAAACGAACGCAGGAGCAAGTATAAACCGAGGCCGGCTAAAATATAATGAGCTATAAATAAATACTTAAATCCAGTGACAAAAGGGAAAAGATAATGGAATAAGCTTAAGGGATAAAAAATCGCGTGTTGCAAAGTGGCTAAAAATGGCATACCGCTAAAAATATAGGGATTCCAGAAAGGGATAATGCCGCGCCATACCCCTTCACTGGCGTAGACGTGCATGGGTTGGTAATAGCGAACAATATCACGATAAAAAAATGTGGAGCCCTGGAAAATCACGTCTTTAAAAAAAAGTGCGCAGAAAATCAAGTAAGCGCATAAATACAGTAGATCTTTTTTGTTTAGTCGCACTCTACATCCCCATAACCGGTAATGACTTACTTAATTCTCAATTTAATATAATGGATAAAACAAAACAAACAAATAATAACGGCGCTCACGCTAATTAGAGCGGCCCAGGCAAAATTGTCAGGCCGGTAACTAAAAACAACAGTATGTTGTCCGGGCGGGACGCTAATTCCACGCACTATATAGTAAGCCGGAAAAATTGCGGCTTCTTTTCCATCAATGGTCGCTGTCCAACCAGGATAATAGGTATCTGTCAGGACCAGGTTACCGGCACGTGGCAGGTCCACCGCGATCACGACTTTGTGCAGGTCATACGTTATGATCTTGGGAACAGTTTGCCTGGTATATTCTCCCTGCATTTGCTGCAAAGCTTCTATCAGGGTATCCGCTTTTACCTTGTCCTCAGTTGTAAATACCCTGGGCCAGGCTTGACGGTTAACATATATCCTCCAGCCGTTTTCTTTTAGCAAGGAAAAATTCGCGTCCTTGATATCCCACAAGCTTACTACATATTTTACTCCTAAAAGGTCCAATATCCTGCTGCCGGAAGGACCTTTCTGGTAACTGGTCAAACCATAAAGGGAAAAAAAGCGGTCAAGATAGATCGACTCATAGCCTTTGGCTACGAATTCATGCCCGACCATGGCCATATTAGGCACAGATTCCCATATTGACAGATCAGCGGACTTATAAGTGTTCATATAGCTTGGCGCGTCTTTATCCGCGCCGGTGATAACCGCTTGTGTTTTAGGAGTAAAAGAAAAGCGGGCCATACCCAGAGTATCAATAATGCGCTTGAACTCACCTTTATGGCGGATACCTGAAATTGAAGTTAGTTTTTCCCTCCCGGCGGTAAAATAAGCACTGGTAAAAAATATGACCAATATTATGGCTGGGATAATATACGAATTATTAAACCGGGGAAACAACAAGGCCAGGAGTAACAAAACCAGGATGGTCAGTAGTCCCAACAACTGATATTGGTCCGGCCAAAGTCCCTGCCTGGCGAAAAATAATACCGCTGCAAAAAGAATTAGATAAATCAGGCCTAATTTTTTAGCTAGGTGGGGACGCAAAGTAGTTCTTTCGTAAGCTTCCCGGACCAAGGTATTCAGCCCAAAAGCGGCCAAAACCGCTAAACACCAATTGAACAATACCAGGAACTTAACCGGATAACGGATAGCTTTGAGGCCAGGCATGATGACAGTTAAGAACTTGTAAAGCGGCGTATAGTTGCCAAAAGATATGCCTACTGCTAATAAAGCGATTCCCAGAAAAGCCCACCACGATCGCCGGAGCTGGCGATCATGGTAGCTGAAAAATAACAGGACTATACCACTCAGGCCAAAATAAATATTCCCCAGCCATTCTTGTAAAATTGGTGAGCCCGTCCCCAGCCAATGCCGCAGGAATGACGGGATGGCCAGGTCAATTAACTGCCAAGGATGAAAAGACCAAACTGTTTGGGTGGAAAAATTACTAAAAGACTCCCGGTGGGAGAGCTTCAATAATTGTAGAAAAGGCACTAATTCAATCAGTATGAACAAGGCTAAAAGACCTAAGACCAATATCAGTATTTTAGCCACATTCAAATACCCTGCCCCGCGTGTGGTGACTATCGCGAATACCATGATCGCCGCCATTGACATATACATTACTTCTGGTTGACCGGCATAAAACTGCATACTGAGAGCCAGTGCCAGCAATACAATCCAGGGCCAATTAACTTTACGCTCCTGGGCGGAAAAGAAGAATGAAAAAACATAGCTAAGCCACGATAGAGCAGCTAACGTGGTCAGTAAATTAATTATTGAAGCCATTACCCCGCTAAAAATAAAAATAACCGCGCCGCTAAGGCTAGCGACGGGATGCAAGGCCAGTTGACGCAGCAATATATATATTCCCAATCCCGCGAACATAAAATGAAAAACGTAGATATATTTAAAAGCCCATTCAAAAGGGAAGAGAAAAACCAGCACCGAGACCGGATATAAAAGGCCATGTTGCAACGCGGCAAAAAATGGCTGCCCGCAAGAGACATACGGATTCCAGAACGGAAATATTCCCCGCTGGATACTCTCTGCAGCCAGAAAATACATCGGGCGGTAATACTGCGAAATATCCCGCGCATATAAAGTAACTCCGGTGCATAAGAGCCGGGAAAACGCTATACCGCAAAATAACAACAACGTCCCGATGCAAAACAGGTCTTGTCGCTTAAGGACTGGTCTCATGACTTATGGACTCTTGCATGACGAGCCCGACGGCGAGGATGACGGCTTGGACCAGTCTCATGGGCGACGGGCGAATATTGTACCATTCGAGGGAT
>JAQUQP010000040.1 GCA_028716025.1 bacterium
CTTTTTTTGATTTCCTGCCTTTTAATTCTATCCTGATCACTCAGCTGGTGACAGTGTCCTGGTTCCTATTGTTCATTAATAGTGTCAATTTCAGTGACGGACTGGATGGGCTCGCCTGCGGTATTGTCGCTATTTCCTCATTCACTTTTTTAGCGATATCAGTACTTATGTGGGGCGCCCAAAAAGTCCTGGTCATACAAAATTTAAAGCTGGCGGCTATCCTTTCCGCAGCTTTGGCCGGCTCCTGCATTGGTTTTTTACGATATAATTTTTTCCCGGCGAAAATATTTATGGGTGATACCGGCAGTATGTTTCTGGGTTATATGCTGGCGGTTATTACAACTATTGGCACTTTAAAAACCACCGCAGTCATCGCGTTATTCATTCCGATGCTGGCTCTGGGGCTGCCCTTGATTGATATTACGATCACTGTCTGGCGGCGTTGGCACAGCAAAGCGCCCTTATTCACTTCTGACCGACAGCATTTGCATCATCGGCTCCTGGGTAAGGGCTGGACACAGCGGGAAGTGGTCTTATTGAGTTATGTGCTCAGCGGTATACTGGGTATTTTCGCGATTTTGCTGACTATTTATAAAGGAGTACCACATTGATCAAAGTAATTGTTGTTTTCGGAACCAGGCCGGAAGCTATTAAAATGGTCCCGGTCATTCATAAACTCAAAAGTATGGGTGCGAAATTCAAAACTATAGTTTGTGTTACGGCGCAGCACCGGCAAATGCTGGACCAAGTGTTGAAAATATTTCGTATACCCTGCGATTATGATCTGAATATAATGCAAAATGCCCAAAGCCTCTACCAGATCACGACTAACGGATTGCTGAGACTGGAAGAGATCTATAAAAAAGAAAAACCGGATATAGTTTTAGTGCATGGGGATACGACGACCACCCTGGTAGCCGCGCTGGCGGCTTTTTATGAAAAGATACCGGTCGGACACGTTGAAGCAGGCTTGCGCTCTTTTGACAAATTCAATCCTTTTCCGGAAGAAATAAACCGACGTATTGCCGATGTTCTAGCTGACCTTTATTTTGTACCGACTCCGCTTAGCGCCCGGAACCTGAAAAAAGAGGGGATCCCCGGCAAAAATATCTATATTACCGGCAATACAGTGATCGATGCACTGCTAATGGCCTTAAAGGTTCCCTATAGATCTAAGAACAAACAACTCAGATCTCTTGATTCCAGGAAAAAGATCATCCTGGTGACAGTGCATAGGCGGGAGAATTGGGGATTTCCACTTAACAATATCTGCGGAGCGCTGGCCAGGATCGCTCGCCAATATCCTGATACGCAGATAGTCTATCCGGTACATCTCAATCCGCGGGTCAAAGATGTTGTTTATTCCAGACTGAGTGACCAGCCAAATATCCTGCTCTGTGAACCATTGGATTACCTTGATTTTGTAAATGTTATGAAAAATTCTTATATCGTAGTGACTGATTCGGGCGGTTTGCAGGAGGAAGCTCCATCCTTGGGTAAACCTGTGTTGGTTTTGCGTAAAGTAACAGAAAGACCGGAAGCAGTGAAAGCTGGTACAGCAAGGGTTGTTGGCACTACTGCGAAAGACGTATACCGCGAAATATCCCGGTTACTCTCCTCCAAGCCTGCCTACCAGAAAATGGCCAATGCAGTCAATCCATACGGGGATGGAAAGGCCAGTGAACGGATCGCTAAGGCTATTATCCAATACTTTAGTAAGAAGTAATTAGTTACAAGGGATTGCCAGAATGAAGAAACTACTTATTATTTTTATGCTCTTCTTTGCCGGTTGTGTTTCTGCGGTTGATGTCGGCCCGCCAGGCACACAGCCAGTTACCTCTTTGCCCAAAACTGCCGGGGGGTTACCGGTTCTTAGCCAGGTTGTATTTGTCAATACGAGCGCTTTTTCCTGGTCTGATTTGCAGGGGAAAAAAATACTGATCGCTCTTTTCGATTTTAATGATAATGAAGAAAACCAGCTGATCCCGGCGCTTAATAACTGGTATAGGCAATATAACCGGCGAGACCTGGAAATTGTAGGTATTCATGTCCCGGCGGAAAGGGAATTTTTTTCGTTGGCGGAATTACGCAAGACTATCGCGGTAAAGCAAATAAAATTCCCGGTAGTAGTGGATAGCGATCAATTGATTTGGTCTGGTTTGGGCAGGTATGAACTGGTACGGGTTGATACGCTGGGATTTATACAGGAAAAATATAGTGACCCGATCGATCCCTTGCAAGTGGCCGGGGATCTGGAAGACCAGGGCAAACCAGGGCACGCCGCTGCGGTGCCGCTGGAGCCGGATATTTTATGTGGGGCAGAGAAGGGCAAGATAGGTAACAGTGCTGATATGCACGCCTATGTTCCTTTTGAGTTTGTGCTAACTGGAAATATTCCCATAGCCGGAGTAACTTATCTGCACGGAGAATGGACTATCAAAAAAAATAGTTTCTTTTCTGAAGGTAATGCCGGAGAAGCTTTCATCGCTTTTCGTTTCTATTCACCCAATGTCAGTATCCTGGCCCAAAGAAGCCAGGTGAAGGTTACCTTGAATGACCAACCACTATCTCCGTCGTACCAGGGAGAAGACATAATCACAGATGGGGCAGGTAATACCTATGTCCACATCAGTACTAAAAGGCTCTATAATGTCGTCAAAAATTTACCCTGGCCGGCGACTGCCTATACCATGAAATTTTATCCCGATGGAGAATTTGAGATTTTCAGGATCCTGTTCCCCGTAAGGGATAATTGGAAGAAATGACAAAACACATCCCATGACAATAAAAGACCAGGAAATAATTAAAGTTGAGCAGGTCTCATTTACTTACCGTAAAGCGGTTCGGCCGGCCTTAAACAAGATCACCTTTAAGGTCAAACCAGGTGAGATCGTCGGAATTATGGGTCCGACAGGTGCGGGTAAATCAACATTGGGCTTGACATTAAACGGTATAATTCCTCATTTTGTGCCTGGTATTTTGACTGGTAAGGTTTCTATTGGCGGCAAAGATACTGCTAAGTGTGAACCGCGTGACTTGGCGACTACAGTTGGAGTAGTATTCCAGGATTTTGAAACACAATTATTCACCTCCAGCGTAGAGCTGGAAGTGGCGTTTGGTCCGGAAAATCTATGCTTGCCGGTAGAAACGATCAAAAAGCGAATCCATGATTACCTGGACTTGGTCAGTTTATCAGGCTGTGAAAAAAAAGAACCAGCAATCCTCTCTGGAGGGGAAAAACAGCGTTTAGCCATAGCCGCCATATTAGCCATAGAACCTGCGGTCTTGTACCTCGATGAGCCAACCACAGACCTGGATCCCGCCGGTAAGATAGAAATTCTCTCCCTGATCAGAGGTTTGCAGCAGGAAAGAAAAATAGCCTTGCTCCTGATAGAGCACGAGACTGAACAGATCCTTTCCTGTGACCAGGTCATGATCCTAAGAGAAGGGGCGGTCATTATGTCTGGCCCGGCCAGAGAAGTATTATGTCAGAACCTGGTCATGGAACAGCTGGGGATCAAACCTTTGCAGGTCAGCGAGGTTTTTAGTGAAGTACCTGAGAATAAAAGACCTTTAACCCTGGAAGAAGGACTGGGATATTTAAAACAGCAATCATATTATTGTAACGAAGACGATTATGCAGGTCTTATCCAGCAGGACCAGCGGGAATATGGCCCGGTAGTGATCGAACTGGAAAAGGTTAGTTTTAGTTATGATAATGCCCCGGTCTTAAGAGATATAAACTGGTCAGTCAGGAAAGGGGAATTTATCGCTATTCTGGGCCAGAATGGCAGCGGCAAGACCACCTTAGTTAAGCACTTGAACGGATTATTAGTACCTAGCCAGGGTAGAGTACTGATTAATGGTGTTGATACAGCAGGGCATAATCCTGCTAAATTCAGCAGCGAGGTTGGATATGTCTTCCAGAATCCAGACCACCAGATAATTATGGAAACAGTGTTTGATGATGTAGCTTTTGGCCCGCGCTTTAATAAGTTACCGGAAGCTGATGTGCGGCGGCGAACCGAGGATATCCTCGCTGCCGTGGGATTGACCGGATTGGAAAAACAAGATCCTTTTACCTTAACGAAAGGCCAACGGCAACAAGTAGCTGTAGCCGCTGTACTGGCTAATCGGCCGGATATCCTAGTTTTCGATGAGCCTACTACCGGCCTGGACTATAGGGAATTACGCCGTCTTATGGAATTGATTAAGAAACTTAACCAGGCTGGCCACACTATTATTATGATCACTCATTGTATGTGGATCGCTGCCGAATACGCGCAAAGGGTTGTGATCATGGATAGCGGCGGGATAAGCATAGATGGGCCGACTAGGGATATCTTTTCCCGCGTTGATAAATTGCATGAATCCAGACTAGTTCCGCCGCCAGTCACCCAGTTGTCGCAATATCTGGGCAAAACCGTACTTTCCGTAGCTGAGTTTAAAAGATGCTTTAAAAAGACAAATTCTAATTTCTAAACAATATCAAATGACCAAAATTAGGATTTCTAAAATAAGACGGCAGTTTAGAATTTCGATATTAGAATTTAGGAATTGATTTTTTATATAAAAGGGGGTATATTGTAATGATTGAAGAAAAAAAGCCAAGTGAAAATCAACTGCAAGTAGAACTAGATGACCAAACTGCCCAGGGTGCTTATAGCAATCTGGCTTTGATCACTCATAATGAGACAGAGTTTATCATGGACTTTATTTTTGTGCAACCGCAACAGCCAAAGGCAAAAGTAAGAGCCAGGGTCATCTCTTCACCGGCCCATATTAAACGTTTCCTTAATGCTCTGACAGATAATATTAAAAAATATGAACAGCAATTCGGCGAAATAAAGCCTATGGTTACGCCAGATGATAAAAGCCGCATGATACACTAGTTAAGAGCAAATTCGAAGCACTAAATCTTAAATTCTAAATAGTTTTGAATTTTGAAATTAGTATTTGCTTAGAATTTAGATATTCGGATTTAGAAATTTAATTCTATTAGGAGGTTTACATGAAGAGACTATTACTTTTAACGGGTTTAACAATATTACTTATGGTACAGGTAGTATTGGCAGCACCGACAGAACAAGGGGTATTGGATTTATTAAATGTTATAAATAAGCCTTTAAATGGAGTCGTTTCCACTGGCCTGGTAGGCGGAGAACCTCTCCCGGGATTGCCTAATTTCACTATAGGTGCCGGAGCGGCTGCTTTTAAAGTTGATTATCAGGATATTAATACCGGCGAATCCAAAAGCACTTATTTCCCAACAGTTTTTGCCACTGCCCGGCTTGGTTTGTTTGGTGGCCTTTCATTGCCGGCGATTAGCGGTATCGGCTCGATTGCGGTCGGTGCTCGATTGGGAGTGATCCCGTCCGGCTCGGAGGATTCAGTGAGCGTGACTGGAGGGGAAGTGAGAGTTGGTTTATTGAATGACTCATTAACTACGCCAGGAGTGAGTGTCAGCTTAACCTATAATAAAGTATCAGATGTTAAATTTGGTAAAGACACTGATGATGCTCAAGCGACCATTAAAGCCCATAATATGGGAATCAAGGCTATCGTGCAGAAGGAATTGATCATCTTTACGCCGTATATTGGCGTAGGACAGGAAAAATTTATCACTGAAGCGACCTATAGAATAGATTCTCTTGGGCTTACTAAGTCCTGGGACACAGAAACTACAGAGACTCGCTTTCTGGCCGGTATTGAAGTTACCCCGTTGCCGTTTTTCCGGCTGGGACTGGAATATAATACAGTGGGCGGCGATTCAGCCTACGCGCTCAGCCTAAGATTTAAGCTGTAGTTTGAATCCGTGTAATTGTTTTATTAAAAAAAGTGCTTGACAAAAAATTAACTATGCTATATATATATTGGATTGTATTAACTAAAAATATGGGATATTTATGAATGCTAAGCAGATTCTGGAAAAAGTAAAGCAATTCTTCAGAGAAGTCGTGGCTGAAGGCAAAAAAGTATCGTGGTCCTCAAAGCAGGAGTTTATCGGGGCGACGGTAGTAGTTATTTTTGCCATACTGGTTCTTTCTATGTTTATTGGGCTGGTAGATTTTGTGCTTTCCAGGTTGTTTGGCCTGATTATGTAAAGGTAAAGGTTAAAACTAATGGCAAAGCGCTGGTATGTACTGCACACCTATACAGGACATGAAGACCGGGTCAAAGAGAATTTACTCAAACTGGTAGCGACGAAAAACCTAACTGATAAAATTTTTAACGTTCTGGTTCCTACTGAGGAAGTCGTTGAAATAAAAAATAATAAGAAAAAAGTTTATACCCGGAAGTTTTTCCCCGGGTATGTGCTGGTGGAGATGGAGATGGACGAACAGGTGTGGGGAGTAATCCGTACCACGCCTGGCATTACAGGTTTTCTGGGTGGAACTACTCCTGTTCCATTACCGGAAGAAGAGATCGCCAAAATCCTGGACCTGAGTAACCGTGAACATACCGCCAAACCAAAACCGGCGATTATGTTTGATAAGAATGAAAATGTCCGGATCGTTGAAGGGCCTTTTGCCAATTTTGCCGGAATAGTGGAAGAAGTGAACATGGAACGGGGCAAATTGAAGGTCATGGTCACGATCTTTGGCCGGGCGACACCGGTGGAGCTTGACTTCCTGCAAGTAGAAAAAATATAAATTTTCACGATTGCAGCGGCAATCATTAAAGACACTGCAATCGTATTTTTTTCGGTTTATCCATTAAGATAAGGAGCACGTCAATGGCTAAGAAAGTAAAAGCGATCGTCAAATTACAGATTCCCGCGGGAGCAGCTAATCCGGCTCCGCCAGTCGGGCCAGCATTGGGCCAACAAGGCGTCAATATCATGGAATTTTGCAAACAGTTCAATGCCAAAACAGCCAATCAGGAGCAAGGGATCATTATCCCGGTTATAATTACTGTCTTTGAGGACCGTAGTTTTACTTTTATCACCAAAGTCCCTCCCGTGGCCATATTGTTGAAGAAAGCGGCGGGTATCGCGGTAGCCAGTGGCGAGCCTAACCGTAAGAAGATCGGGAAAGTTTCCAAAGAAAAAGTTAAAGAGATCGCCAATCAAAAAATGGTTGACTTGAATGCCAAGGACTTGGAAGGGGCTATCCATATGGTAGAAGGAACAGCCAAGTCAATGGGTATTGAAATCGAGTAAGCGCCGAATTAAGCGAAATTAAAAGAAGCGAATTTCACTAATATATAATGTAAGAAAAGTTTTATTAAAGGCATTTGCTATCATTCGAGATATTTGTATTTTCATGTGGGAGTCTGCCAGAGGCAGACGATAATACCACCAGGAGGAAATAAATGGGTCATGGTAAGAAATATGCTAATGTAGCCAAGCTGGTTGACCGTAATAAGGTTTACACTTTGAAAGAAGCGTGTGAATTGGTGAAGCAGACGGCTACGGCAAAGTTTGATGAGACTGTAGAACTTACTGTCTGTCTGGGGATCGATCCAAAACAGGCTGAACAATCTATCAGGGGAGCGGTAGTTATGCCCCATGGTACCGGTAAAAGCAAAAGAGTGCTAGTCGTGGCCAAAGGCGAAAAAATAAAGGAAGCCGAGGCAGCTAAGGCGGATTTTGTCGGAGCTGAAGATATGATCGAGAAGATTGCCGGAGGTTGGCTGGATTTTGACGTGATCGTGGCTACTCCGGATATCATGAAAGATTTGTCCAAGGTTGGCAAGGTTTTAGGCCCCAAAGGTTTGATGCCTAATCCCAAAATCGGTACAGTGACTTTTGAAGTGGGAAAAGCGGTTGGAGAAATTAAGAAGGGTAAAGTAGAATACCGGGCTGACGCGTCAGCCGTGATCCATAGCATATTAGGTAAGGTCAGTTTTGCCGCGAACCAGCTGGAAGAAAATGCCAAAGCATTGATCGAAGCTGTCGTAAAAGCCAAACCAGCGACGGCTAAAGGTCATTATATTAAATCTATGTCCCTTTGCTCTACGATGGGCCCCGGGATCAAACTTGATTCCACCCAGGTGCTGAACTCATTAAGCAAATAGCACTAACAGCGAAATCCGTAACTTGAATCCGCGAAGCTGTTTTTGTTAAAAAAAATACTTGACAATATTTGCAACATCTGATATTATGTATGTATAGTCTAAGAAGCAAGGTATCCGCCTTGTAGTTTAGGGCGGATTAATTCTTTTGCTAAGAGCCTGCCGAGACAGAGAAGTCTACATGAAAAACTTCCATCGGTTCGGTGTGAAGTTTTTTCTTTTTATAAAATGAGGATAAAAACATGCCAAAAACAAAACAAGTCAAAAAAGAAGTGATGGAAAACCTGAAAGACAAGCTCCAGAAGGCCAGTGGGGTAATTGTCACTGAATATCAAGGTTTGAACGTAGGGGATCTCAATGATTTAAGAAGCAAATTGAGAAAAGTTTCCTGTGAATACCATATTATCCAAAATACGCTGTTGCATATTGCCAGCAAAGACACAGACTATATCGCGATCGATGACACCTTAAAGGGTCCGACCGCGGTTTGTTTTGTTTATGGGGATCCTGTTGGTCCGGCTAAGGTTATTATGGATTTCAAGAAGGATCATGAAAAGTTAAAAGTCAAAGCAGGATTAATCGAAAAAAAGGTGGTGAATGAGAAAGAGTTAAAATCGTTAGCCAGTCTGCCTAACCGGCAGGTGTTGTTATCTATGCTCGTATCCAGAATGCAGGCACCTATTGCTAATCTGGTTTACGTTTTGAACGGGCCACTGCAAAAACTGGCGACTGTGTTGGATGGAATCAGCAAAAATAAAGCGCAGACAAGCGCATAACATAAGGAGGTGCAGTACATGACTGCAATAACCAAAGATCAAATGATTGAGTCCATTGAGAAAATGAGTGTGTTGGAATTAAGCGAGCTGGTCAAGGCTCTGGAAGAGAAGTTTGGCGTAAGCGCTGCCCCAGTCGCAGTTGCCGCTGTCGGTGTTCCGGGAGCTGCTGCCGCTGCTGAAGAAAAAACTGACTTTACCGTGATGCTGACCGGATTTGGCGCCAACAAGATCGGCGTCATCAAAGTGGTCAGAGAACTGACTGCTCTGGGCTTGAAAGAAGCCAAAGACCTGGTAGAGGGTGTCCCTAAGCCAGTTAAAGAAGGCTTGACTAAAGAGCAGGCTAATGAAATGAAGAAAAAATTGGAAGAAGCCGGCGCTACCGCTGAGCTTAAATAAGCTAATTTTTACCTCAATGTGTTACGTAGTTAGCTAATATATAGGTAAAAAGTTTCTCTCTCTACTCGTTTCAAAGCAGAGAGTTAAACTTTTTATAATAAACATGTTTTTTTAATGAAAGTATGAGGTTCAGATGAGCAAAAAGAAGTTGAATTTTGCCCGCATTCCCTCAATAATGGATCTTCCAGATCTACTAGAAATACAAAAGAGATCTTATGCTGAGTTCTTGCAGCAGAATGTAGCCCCTGAAAAAAGAAAATATACCGGGCTGCAAGCCGCCTTCAAAGACATTTTCCCGATCGCTAACTCGACGGGAACTTTGTCGTTAGAATACGTTAATTATATCTTGGATTGCCCGATCTATAATGAAGACGAGTGCATCGAAAAAGATATGACCTATGCTTCGCCGCTCAAGGCCAAGATTCGTCTGGTCATCAAAGATGCCGAAGCAAAAAATAAAGTCAAAGAAGTGACCGAGCAGGAGATTTTCATCTGTGAACTGCCTTTGATGACTACTACTGGTTCTTTTATTATCAACGGCGCGCAGCGGGTCGTAGTAAGCCAACTGCACCGTTCACCCGGTGTGATCTTTGAAGAAGATGAGAATAATGCGATCTCTTCTTACGGTAAAAAACTATATACAGCCCGTATTATCCCTTATCGTGGGGCCTGGGTTGAATTTGAGTTTGATATCAATAACGCCCTGTTTGTGCGGATCAACAAAAAACGCAAATTCCCGGTTACTACCTTCTTGCGGGTTCTGGGATATGAAACCGATGAAAAGATCCTTAACCTGTTCTATGAACATGAAGAGATCAAGGTGAGAGAGTCCCAGGAAAGTCAGGACCGATTGGTTGGCAGTTATCTGGCCAGTGATGTGGTCAATCCCAAGACCGGAGAGATACTGCTCGATGCAGCGAAAGAGATCACCAAAGAGCTTTATGATGTATTAATGAAAGAGAAAGTAGATAAGGTTAAGATCGTAAAGATCGATTCACAGATTAATAATGTCACCATTCTTAATACTATCAAGAAGGACCCCATCAAGTCTAACCGCGATGTAGCCATGGAAATTTTCAAAAAACTGCGTCCGTTTGATTTCCTCGGGACCGAGATGGCCCAGAATTACCTACAGGAGTTATTATTTACCAATCCTAAAAAGTATGATCTGGGTAAAGTAGGCCGCTATAAACTAAACAAAAAATTGCATCTGGATATAGCGGATACCAAACGCACCCTGACCGTGCAGGATATTATCGAAACGATCAAATATGTCATTGATCTGAATAATGGTATTTCCGAGCTGAAAGACAGTCACGATAAGATAGTTGCCCGCAGGATCATCGATGATATAGACCATTTGGGCAACAGACGTATCCGTTCAGTAGGAGAACTTCTGGAAAACCAGATCAGGATCGGTCTTTCACATATGGAACGGCTGGTCCGGGAAAAAATGAATATCAAGGACCTGGAAAATATTACACCGCGCGACCTGATCAATACGTCACCCATTGTGGCTGTGATCAGGAAATTTTATGGTTCTAGCCAGTTGTCCCAGTTCATGGACCAGACCAATCCTCTGGCAGAATTGACCCATAAGCGCAGACTAAGCGCTCTCGGACCTGGCGGCTTGAACAGGAAACGCGCCGGATTTGAAGTGCGTGACGTGCACCCGACTCATTACGGTCGGATTTGCCCAATTGAAACTCCGGAAGGACCGAACATCGGTTTGATCACTTCGCTTTCCACCTATGCCAAGGTGAATGAATACGGGTTTTTAGAAACGCCGTACCGTAAAGTGAAAGACGGTAAAGCGACTACGGATATAGAATATTTTACCGCTGATGATGAAGATGAAGTAGTAGTGGCGCAGGCCAATACTTTAATGGAAGAAAAGACCGGAAAAATACTGGATGCGCAAGTGTTGACCAGGCTCCGTGATTTCTTCCCTTTACTACCGCCCAGCGAGATCGCTTATATGGACGTTTCGCCTAAGCAATTGGTCAGTATTGCCGCGGCGCTGATCCCATTCCTGGAGCATGATGACGCGAACCGCGCTTTGATGGGTTCCAACATGCAACGGCAAGCTGTTCCGCTTTTGTTCCCGGAAAGGCCCCTGGTGGGCACCGGTATGGAGCAAAAAATAGCTGTGGATAGCGGCGCAGTGATTTTAGCCAGACGGGATGGCATTGTCCGTTTTGCCGATAGTGAAAAAATAATTGTTTGGGATGAGAACAGCGGAAAAAGCAGGAACAATGAAGCCAATGGCGATATCGATATATATTATTTGAAAAAATTTATCCGCACCAACCAGGACACTTGTGTTAACCAGCGGCCGATAGTGCAGGCCGGTGACCGGGTCAGCAAAGGAACGATCATTGCTGATGGCGCCGCCACTGATGGCGGGGACCTGGCTCTGGGACGTAATCTGCTGGTAGGATTTATGACCTGGGAAGGTTATAATTTTGAAGACGCTATCCTGATCAATGAACGGTTGCTCAAGGAAGATGTCTTTACCAGTGTGCATATAACTGAATTTGAGATCGAAGCCCGTGACCTGAAATTGCGCGCCGAAGAAATTACCAGGGATATCCCGAACGTGGGAGAAGATACCCTGCGTAACCTGGATGAACGGGGGATTATCCGTATTGGTGCTGAAGTCAGGCCCGGAGATATTCTGGTAGGTAAAGTTACTCCCAAGGGAGAAACCCAGGTAACTCCGGAGGAAAGATTGCTGCGGGTGATATTCGGTGAAAAAGCAGAAGAAGTTCGCGATGCCAGCTTGTATGTGCCGCCTGGAGTAGATGGCAAGGTCATCGGCGTGAAAGTGTTTTCCCGCAAGGAAAAAGGCCGGACCAAAGCTACTGAAAAGAAAGAAATAGAACGCATCAACAAGGAATTCCAGGCTGCTGTCTCCAAGATCAAGAGTGATGCCAAAAAAGAACAGGAGAGGGTGAAGAATGAACTGGCCGCAGCTTTAAAAGGACAGTCCAAAGGCGCCTCCAAGCTGAAAGCCGAAGCCAAAGAAAAGAACGAATTCTTTGACCGCATGACCCTGATCATGATCGAACAGGCGCGGCGCGAAAAAAATATGGCCATCGACCGGTATAAAAAAGGCGATGAATTATCAGTAGAAGTCAATAAACTGGTCAAAGTTTATATCGCCTCCAAGAGAAGGATCTCGGTAGGTGATAAAGTAGCCGGCCGGCATGGTAATAAAGGCGTTATTTCTAAAGTGTTACCGCAAGAAGATATGCCTTACTTGGCTGACGGGACGCCGCTGGATATTATTTTGAATCCCCTGAGCGTACCTTCACGTATGAATATCGGCCAGATCCTGGAAGCGGAGCTTGGCTGGGGTGCCAGCAAGCTTGATTGCGTAGCCGTAACCCCAGTATTTGACGGTGCTAAAGAAGGAGAGATCCAGGATATGCTGGAAAAAGCCGGTTTGCCGCGAGATTCCAGAGTGACACTTTATGATGGCCGGACCGGGGAAACTTTCCATGAAAAAGTAACTGTAGGACAAGTATATATATTGAAACTAGCGCATTTAGTTGATGATAAGATGCATGCCCGCTCGATCGGGCCGTACGCTCTTATCACTCGTCAGCCTCTTGGCGGCAAGGCCCAATTCGGCGGACAACGTTTCGGTGAAATGGAAGTCTGGGCCATCGAGGGTTACGGTGCAGCGTACACTCTGCAGGAATTCCTGACCGTGAAAAGCGATGATATCAGTGGCCGTACCAGAATGTACGAGGCGATTATTAAAGGCGAAACACCACCTCCGCCGGGTACTCCGGAATCATTCAAGGTCCTGATCAAGGAATTACAAGGATTAGGCCTGAATGTCGAATTGCTGAAGAAATAATTTACTGAACAGTTGCTGAAGATAAAGGAGGACAACGTCCTTGTCCAAGAAAGATAAAGAACCGAAAGTAAAAAAAGTATCTCTGAAGCAGTCTAAAGACAAAGGCATGCTGTTAAATTATGATAATTTTGACGCCATGAAGGTCAGCTTGGCTTCTCCCGATCAGATCAGAACGTGGAGCTATGGGGAAGTGAAAAAAGCCGAGACCATCAATTACCGCACCTTCAAACCTGAGCGTGACGGCCTGTTCTGCGAGAAGATCTTTGGACCGGTTCGTGACTGGGAATGTTCCTGCGGCAAATATAAATGGGTCAAACACAAAGGTGTTATTTGTGACCGTTGTGGTGTGGAAGTGACTGAATCAAAGGTCCGGCGTGACCATATGGGCCATATCGAACTGTCAGTGCCGGTGGCACATATCTGGTTCTCCAGAAGGCTGCCCAGTCGTATGGGCTTGCTCTTGAACATGAGAGTAGGGGAACTCGAACAAGTAGTCTATTACGTCAGTTACGTGGTCATAGACCCGGGCAATACCCCGCTGCGTAAAAAACAATTATTAAGTGAAGAAGATTACCAGAAATATCGCCAGGAATATAAAGGCGCGTTCAAAGCTGGCATTGGAGCCAGCGCGGTCAAGGAATTATTGAAAGACGTCAATATGGCCAAGACTGCCGTGGAACTGCGGGAAAAGATCAAGAGCGAACAGCCTGGTCCCAATA
>JAQUQP010000041.1 GCA_028716025.1 bacterium
AATGATAAAGATCAGGACGAAGGTTACGATCGGCGGCGTCACAAAAACCATGACCGCGTATGTCAATGCCGAAGGAAACACCGTCGGTAATGTCATATTTACCGAGATGGAAAAGAACGAACCTTAAAATATTTCTTGACAATAAATAGTTATTATGTTAATTAACAAGTAAGAAAGGTGGTCGAAAAGGAGACAGAATACATATGAAAAATTTGAAACCCAGTTTTGACGCAGTAGGTATTGACATTGGAACGCATACCATAAAGATCGCCTACCTGAAAAATGATACCCTCATCAAATTAGGTTTACGCGAAATTAGTCCAGACACCGCCCTCACCACCATGCCCGCCGAAGAAAGAGACAAGCTTATCGAGAACGTCCTCAAGCAAGTGATCACTGAAAACCAGGTTAGTATCAAGAAGGCCATTGTTTCCATTAGCGGGGACGCGGTCGTAGTCCGTTATATTATTTTGCCGAAGATGTCCCAAAAAGACCTGGAAACTACTATTAAGTTTGAAGCGGAACCGTATATTTCTTTCCCCATCGACCAGGCTATCCTGGATTTCCAGATACTCAGCGATAATGAAGAAGAAGAAACCAAACGGATGGATGTGCTGCTGGTAGCCGGGAAAAAAGATATTATCGAGCGGCAGGTCAGTATTATTAAGAATGTTGGCTTGCGTCCCGTGCTTATTGATGTCGATGCTTTTGCCTTGGAAAATATTTACGGTTTTAATTTGGGCGAAGAAACCAATACAGGCAGTATTGTCCTGTTGAATATCGGGGCCACTTTTACTAATATTAACATTATTGAGAACGGGATATCCCGTTTTACCCGCGATGTATCGATCGCCGGTAATAACCTGACCAAAGCCCTGCAAAGGGATATGAGGTTGGATTACCTGAAAGCCGAGGAGTTGAAGAAGAACAAAGGCGTGATTTTATCCGAGGATGAAGAAGGAGATAAAGAATCAGAACAGATCTCCGATATCATTAAGCCGGTGTTCCATGAGTTACTTGGCGAGATACGCCGCTCTCTGGATTATTACCAAGCACAATCTACCGAGCGGTCGCTGAAAAAGATCATCTTGAGCGGCGGGACTGCTAAGATAAAAGGTATCGAAAAGATCATTACCCAGGAAACCAAGTTGCCGGTCGAGAGGATCAATCCTTTTGAGAAGGTAAAGATGAACCTGAAAAATATTTCCAATGAACAACTCGACGATATGCAGCCGTTCTATTCCGTATGTATGGGCCTGGCTCTTAGGGTCAGAAGCTAATAAAATGAGGTGAGAGACAATCTATGATCAAAATTAACTTATTGCCGCGGGATATGCAGCGAGAAGAAGGGGCTAAAAAACAACTGCAGATTGCCATACTGAGCATAATTTTGGTGATCTGCCTGCTTTTGGTGTGGTATGTGAGCATGTACACCAGTCTCATCAAAAAGCAGAAAGAACTGAAAACGGCGGAAGAAGAGCTGGAAAAGGTGAGCGTTTTAGTAGCGGCAGTAGAACAGAAAAAGTTACAGAAGGAAGCTCTGGACCGCAAATGGGGTATCGTCGAGAAATTATTACAGGGACGGTTTAAATGGGCCATGATCATGGATGAACTGCAGAAAAGCCTGCCCAAGAGTATCTGGCTCACCAGTATGCAGGGCTCTAAGACCGAGACCGGCAACCTGATCACGATCAACGGCATGTCCTTTGACCATTTTGCGATCGCTGATTTTGTTACCAGCCTGGAAGACAATGAATATTTTGAAAATGTGGAACTACTCAGTATCACCGAAGCTAGCGGGGGCGATAAAAATACCCGTACCACTCTGAATTTTAACGTTACTTTAACCAGTAAACTATGAACCAATGCCAGCGGGTAAAAGGAGGATATACTGGTGAAAATTGGAGATAAGAAAAACCTACAACAAAAGCAAGTAATGATCATGGCCGTCGTAATGGGTGTGGTTATCCTGTTTTTATTTAAAAATTTCGCCTATGACACACTGCACGCCAAGATCCAAAGCGTTGATGTTAAACTGGAAGAAGCCAAAACAAAACTGGCTGACGCTAATTCTATCGCTGACAAAAAAGAACTTATTGATAAAGAATTGGCGACTTTGCAAAATAAGCTGGCGTATATGGGTGAAATGCTGCCGCAGAAGAAAGAGATCCCTAAATTTCTCAAGACCATTATTTCCCGGGCTAATGATAATTCCATCCGGATGATAACTTTCCAGCCGACAGCGTTAATTACCCGTGAATTTTACAATGAAGTGCCGGTCAGTGTTAATATTAGAGGTTCATTCAACAATTTAGGACAGTTTTTCGCTAAAGTCGGTAATCTCAACAGGATCGTAAATGTTGAAAATGTGCAGCTTTCGGCGTCTCCCAGCGAAAATCCCAGGGAAACCATCAGCGCGACATTCACTTTAAAGACATTTACGTATACTGAAGGCGGTGGAAACTAATGAAAAAATATACTGGTATCATACTGTTGGCAGCACTTTTCCTCGTCCTGACCGGGCAACTGGCTTTCACGGCACCGCAGATTGAAGAACAATCATTGAGCGAAGAAGCGAAAAAAGAGATCGGGCCCGGCTATGTTTACAAGAGCGGTAATCTTAGAGACCCATTTATACCTCTGATTGGCAAGACCGCGGGACTGGACTTGGGTGGCGGTTTGGGGCTGAAAGGCATGGCTGCAGAGGTAGATATAAAGCTGTTAACTCTGAAAGGGTATGTTTTCAGCCAGGCGCGTAAGCATGCCTTATTTAAATCTGCTGACGGCAAAACATATGTACTGGACCGGGGCAAGTTGATAGATGAACGCGGGCTGACTGTTCCGGGAATAGCTGGTATAGTAAAAGCGGATAAAGTAGTACTGATCACCAAAAAGAACGTCATGAGAGAGTTTAAATTAAGAGAGGAGAGTGAATAGTATAATGAAAAGATTAACGATTGCGAGCGTATTATTCGGTATCTTAGCTCTAGGATTGCATTTTAGCTCTTTACCCGCTTTTAGCCAGCCCGAGGCGGACATAGCCATTACTACTATTGAGACCGCTAATTTAGATTCTGGCACGGCGGAAATTATTATTAAAGGTGATGGCGCGGTTACCTACAAAGATATTAAGGTGGCAAAACCCCCGATGATCGTAGTGGATATCGCTAATGCCGTATTTAAAGTAGCTAATAAAAATATCCAAGTTAACCAAGGACTTATAAAAAGTATCCGTTCCAGCCAGTTTAAAGTAAAACCGCAAAAAAGCGTGCGTGTAGCGATAGATCTTAAAGAGATGGCTACCTATGAGGTAGTAAAAGGTGACAATCAGATCACGGTGAAGATCGAACAACCAGGCCAAGCTGCCGCTGCTCCTAAGGAAGAACCTGCTCCGGCTGAACCGGCCAAAGAAGAACAAAAGCCTGTAGAGCCTGTAGCAGCTCCTGCGCCAGCTCCGGCTGCGGCTGTAGTTGAAGCTCCGGCTGAAGCTCCGGCGACGATTGAAGCAACTGAAGCTACAGCGGAAGCAGCTCCTGTTTCGGATAAAAAAGAACAGACTATTTCTCTTGATTTTAAAGATGCTGACATCCGGGATGTGCTCAAGATATTGTCTGTTAAGAGCGGTATCAATATGGTTTATGGGGATGATGTAAAAGGTTCAGTTACCATTCACCTGGATAAAGTCTCATTCCAGGATGCTTTGAATATTATTCTCAGGTTAACTGGATTATCATATGATTATATTGCTCCGAATGTGATGCGGATCGCTACTCCGGCGACGGTAAAAACAGAACAGTCCCAGGGAGTGACCCAGACCGGCGTATTTGGGGTAAATTATGCTAAAGCAGCGGAACTGATCCCATTATTAAGTTCTTTATTGAGCGCCCAGGGAAAAATACAAGCAGACACCAGGACCAATAGCGTGATCGTCAGTGATATTAGCGATAATATTAAAAAAGTAGTAGATATGATCAAGATCCTGGATGTGCCTACGCCTCAGGTCATGATCGAAGCGCAAATAGTATCAGTCAATAAGGATGCCTTTAAGGAATTGGGGATCACTTGGAATTTAACCAAGACTTGGACTGATACCGGCAGAACTCCGGTACAGGATACGGCCGCAGGTACAGATAATGTTACCGGTAAAACAGGTACCCTAAATACCGCGATCATTGGAGCGCCTACACCTGGATTGATATCTTTAGGGAAAGTATCTAATAAAGCCGGGGAATGGACTAACTTGACTGCTACCTTGGGAGCGATTGAGACCAAAGGTAAAGGTAAAGTATTGTCCAGCCCGAAGATCGCTACCTTGAACAATCAGGAGGCGTCTATTCTCTCCGGTAAAAAAGTAGCTTATGTCAGCTCCTCCAATGTATCAACCGGCGGGACAACCCAGACCGTTAACTTCATTGATGTGGGTGTAAAGCTAACAGTAACTCCGAGCATTAACCTCGATAAGAAAATAACCATGAAGATACATGCCGAAGTGAGTTCTATCGGTAATATTCCTCCTGGAACGGCGATACCACCGCCAATCAGCACCCGCACTGCGGATACCAATATCTTGGCGGCTGATGGTGAGACCCTGGTTATCGGTGGTCTGATCGACGAACAGGCAACGGAAGACCTGTCCAGAGTGCCGTTCATCGGTGAAATACCTATTATTGGCGCCTTGTTTACGCATAAGACCAGTAATACTACGAAAACTGAGTTGTTAGTGTTCATTACTCCGCATATAATGTAGTATAGCGGTTCATCCGATTTAGTGGATTTAAAAAAAGCGCGAGTTTAGGTGTGTAAAAAACCTTAAGTTCGCGCTTTTTTAATAAAAATAAAAAGGCTTATTATGGCTGAAAACCTGAACATAGCCCTGGAACATCTTAAGAATAATTTTATTGATGTCAGTATCCGGGAATTCCAGGGAATTATTAAAAAGGAACCGGAAAACTCCCTGGCCCATCTTTATTTAAGCCGGGCCTTGGAAAAAAAAGCCAACCAGGAACGATCTCGTGCTTTTTTTGTGTTGGCTCTGGAAGAAGCTAAGAAGGCTTTAAAAACCAGTGCCGGATTAAATAAAGAGATCCATCAGCAGTTGATCAATATGTACCATAAATGCGATCAATTGGACGTTGCCATTGTCCAGTATAAAAAACTTGGCCTTGATAATCCCGGTAATGAGTTTTTTGCTGAATGCTTAAAGCAGATATCTACTCTTTCTTCTTTTAATATTAACGCCGCACCCCAACTCGGGGAAAGAAAAAAAGATGATACCCTGGGTATGCTTTTCATAGTGTTGGTAATAGGAGCTTTAGTCTTGATCGTATTATTCGGAGCACTGCGTTATTTCCAGATGAATACCCCGCTTAAATGACCGCCCTGCGTCGTTCGGCAATTTGGCTTTTTCTGTTGACTTCAGTTAGTTCCCTTTTTTTGAATGCTACCTGGGATATTTGGGCCCAGACCTTGATCCATGGTCTGAGTTTGGTGATCTTAACCCTGTACCTGGTCCAGGCAGCAGGGCAAAAAAGGGAAATAACCTTTTCTTATACCTCTGCTGATATCTGGTATCTTCTGTACCTGACTGGTATTTCTGTTTCGTATCTCTATTCAGTTAACCAGTTTAATACCCGCAACGAACTTTTTAATCATTTCAATTATTATCTTTTTTTCTATCTTTGCCCGTTACTCCTGGCAGAAGACTACTGGCGTGATCTTTTCCTGAAGCTGCTGGGTATTGCCGCAGGTCTTATCTCTTTGATCATACTGTGGCAAGTCTGGTCAGGTGAACAAGTGACCGGCGGTCCTTTGCTCAATGCCAATATAGCCAGCGGTTTTTTTGTCCTGGTTTTGCCGGTACTGATATATAGATTGGTTTTGGCCGGACAGGAAAAAAAGACAGTGGCCGGGTATGGTCTTGATCTGGTTTTAATTATATTGGTACTGGCTGGTTTGCTCGGGAACAGGTCCTTAGGTAGCTGGATTAGTTTGTATTTCAGCATGCTTCTTTTCCTTGGTCTCAGGCAAAAAATGTATAGTGGTAAAAATAATGGTTGGCCGTCGAAAAAATATATCTTGGCTGGACTTTTGCTCAGCGCTCTGGTAATCGGTTATTTTTTAGTGGCTAAAATGCGTGAACCTGAGGTTTTCAACAGGCTCTTATGGTGGAGAGGTGCCCTGAGCATGATCAGGGACCATTCTCTTGGCGGGGTGGGTTTAGGCAATTTCGGGAGCGCCTTTCTTGTCTATAAAACCGCGGGTTTGAATTCACTTTATGCCCATAATCAATTTTTACAGCTCTGGGCTGAAATAGGCATTTTTAGCCTCTTATTTTGGTTGCTTGGATTCTATAGCACCTTCCGGGAGAGTCTCAAAAAATTAGCTTTGCAAGAGCCTCAAAAACAATACCAGAGCGTGGCCTTGATCTGTGGTACCTGTGGTTTATTAGTTTATAACTTGATAGATTATAGTCTTTCCATTCCGGCGATAGCGATCATCTGGTGGATCATGTTTGGCCTGTTACGTCCCGTGCTTCCGGCCAGGACCCGTACTTTAAAATTAGGCGCTTATAGCTTGGTTATTTATATTATTATGATCATAGTACTGGGAGTAATTGTAACCAAACCTTTTATAGCGAGCCAGCGTTATGTCAGTGGCATTATGTATCTCCGCCAAAATGATGTTGGTGAGGCCAAGAAGAAACTGGCCAGCTCGCTGGCACTGGATCCTCTCAATTCCCAGACATATGGATTTTTATCAGATATAGCTAAAAGCGAAGGAGACCTCGATACCGCCGAAAAATATCTGCAAAAAGCTATTTCCCTGAATAAATATTTCGGGCCGTTTCACCATAATTTGGCTCTGCTCTATGAGGCTCAAGATAAGCTTCCACAGGCCATAGCTGAAGCTGAACAAGCTTTAGTCTGTCACCGGCAGAAAGCTTTATATCATTATACTCTCAGTCTCCTCTATCAAAAAGCCGGCCGTTTAGCCGATGCGGAACGGGAATCCCGGTTCTGCCAGGAACTACAGGATACTAATCCCAATGTCGAAAAAAATTAACCTATTCATTTTAATATTGGCTGGATTTTTACCGCTGTTTAATGGGGGTAAAGGATTTGGCGCTTTTTGCGTCTCGACTATTTTATTGTGCGGACTGGGTATATGGATTATCTACCAATTGCGCCAGAATGAACATGTTCTTGTCCCGGTCGTTTCCCATTTCAACGTTTTTGTATTTTGTTTCTATAGCCTGGTTTTACTTAACTTGTTTTTTACTGTTTATTTATGGGCCACAGTCATCGAATGGATCAGGATAACCGGGTACCTTATCTTTTTCTTGCTTTTAAGTTTATCTGCCGGTCTTGACCGAAAGGCTTTTGCCTCTTTAACCCGGAATATGCTTTTCCTGGTAGTGGTTTTATCCCTGATTGAAGCTATAGTAATAATTTACCAAAGCTATGTCCATGTGCCACCGCGCGGTACCATGCCCAATGAAAATGTAGCAGCTTCTTATATCTTGATCGGATTGATGGTTTCCTTGTCTTATCTTTTTTTTAACCCAGGCGTTTCCCGGCTGAAAAAAATGATTAGTCTCTTATCTATTTTGACCTTGGCAGTTGCCTTGGTGGTGACACATTCGCGCGGTATCCTGGTCGCGCTGGTCGTCGCTTTGGGGATATTAAGTAAGATCAAGTTTAGAAAATGGGGGATAGTAGTAGTATCCCTGGCGGTCTTGGGAGTAATAGCTTTTTTCCCTCTAACTGTCTTTGATTCTATTTTCAAGATTAATATCCCTTATAGTTACCGGCGGTTGGCTATCTGGCAGAGTGCCTGGGAGATCATCAAGGACCGTCCCTGGCTGGGATGGGGCATGGGGAATTTTGGCTTGGCTTTCCCGCGCTATAACCTGCCGAGTATTGATAGTGTCCTGCATTTTGGCAAAGTTACCCGCTTTGCCCATAACGAATTCCTGCAAGTAGCGGCTGAAATGGGTTTGCTGGCCATGGCCTGCTATACTATGATCATAGGGTATGTCATTAAAACCGGCCGGAATCTGATTCTTAATAAAAAAGTTACCTGGACACAAGCGGCAACATACACATCCTTAATCGGTATTGTCGTCCATAGTTTGGTTGATTTTAATTTGCATTTACCCGCTATAACTTTCATGTCGGTCATGTTGGGAACCAGTATCCTGTTGGATGCCAGCGCTGCGGATGTTCATACCTATGATTTTTCAGCGTCAACCAGAAAAAAGACCGGCCTGTTCCTGGCCTCGGTATTAGTTCTCACCATGTTCTTTTTTACGGGACAGATTTTCCTGGCTAAAGCGGAAAGAGCGGAAAGTAAAAAAGAATCCCCAGCGATAATCATCGACGCGTATAAACAAGCCCAAAATTTCAATCCACTGGATAGTTATTATCATGAAAAACTAGCCAGGTTGTATGCCCGACAATACCAAACGGGGCATGATCTGATATCCGGGGAGCTGGCGGTCGCTGAATACACCCGGGCTAGTCGTTTGAATCCGGAGGAAGCCTCATTATACGAAGATTTGTTTTATTTATACTATACCCTTGGTTCACCCCTGCCTAATATGGAACAAAATTATGTCCAGGTTATGTCCAGGAATCCTCATCTCGTCAAGCCGACTGTGATCCTGGCGCTCTTCCATATGCAGCGCCGGAATTACGGTCAAGCTCTGCAATTATTATCGGATGTGATCAGTAAAGAGCCCAATTATTTAGCAGCCTATTACTACCTGGCAGTCTGTTATGAGTTCCTGGGTGACCTGGAAAGCGCGCGTAGTAATTTTGAAATAATTGTCCGGAAGCTGGAGCAGCATTTGGAACGCCTGGCCCAAAGCAGTTATGAACTGCAAGCATTGCAAGTACCAAAGACCGATATATTTACCCGGTTAGGCATTATTTACAATATGGAGCGAAAGTATGTACAGGCTGCTGATACTTTAGAACAAGCTTTAGCTCTTGATCCTGACCATAGTGAAGCTTTGAACGCTTTGGCTGGGACGTACTTTAGCCAGGGACAATACCGTCTGGCCCTGCCTTATGCGCGGAAAGCCGTGCGTCTGGCCCCGAAAAACAAAGAGTTCCAACACAATCTTGACCTCTGTCTGCAAAAAGTATCTCTTCCCCGCCAGGACTGATCCAAAGACAACGTTTTTCTTGCTATTTGGATAATTTATCGTATATAATAATAAAATGGTCAATATACAAACAAAGCAAAGTAATCCCCGCGTGGCCATGGTTTTAGCCAGATTTTATCCTGTTCTCGGGGGCACGGAAAAACAGGCTTTACTATTGGCAAAGCAATTGCTACGGGAGGGAGTGGAATTATTTGTGGTGACAGCCCGCCTGCCGGGGCAGAAGAGTTATGAGGAAATAGAGACGGTGAAGATATACCGGACCGCCAGTTTTTTTACCGGTTTGAGCGGGTCATTATTGTTCATGTTCTCTGCTTTTATTTTCCTCTGGCGTCGCCGCTATCATTTTGATCTTATCCATGTTTTCCTGGCTGGTTCACCCGCTCTTTTAGCCTTATTTGCTGGTAAATTGTTACGTAAGAAAGTACTCTTGAAATTTGGCGGCGCGGGACCGACCGGGGATATTGGCACCAGCAGATCTTCTTTGCCGGGTAAGATAAAATTACGGTTGCTTAAGACGAAAATTTCCGCTTATATAGTGCCGACACAGGAAATCGGCGATGAGATCCGGCAACAAGGTTTTTCTCCCGATAGAATCAGGCTCATTACCAATGGAGTGGACCTGGAAAAATATGCTCCTGTACCGGTCGCCGAGAAAATACGTTTACGGCAAGAATTAAAACTGCCTAGCCAGGCTCTGGTCTTGTCAGCGGGCAGGCTGGAAAAGGGCAAGGGAGTGGATGTGCTGCTGACCTGCTGGCCGTCGGTATGCCAGCATTTCCCAGAAGCTCATCTTTTGGTCCTGGGAGAAGGAACATTGCGGCATGAGCTGGAAACTATGGCTGTAGGATTACCTTGCCGGGATCAGGTGCATTTCCTGAGAGTCGTTAATGAAATATCCGGATATTTACAAAGCGCTGATCTGTTTGTCCTGCCTTCCCTGGCTGAAGGATTATCAAACGTTTTATTAGAAGCCATGGCCTGCGGCCTACCGGTTGTTGCCGCGGACCTGCCTGGCAATAAAGAGCTGATCACTAATAATGTGCACGGAATATTGACCAGGGCTGGAGTAAGCGCTTCTTTAAGCGCGGGGATCCTTTCTTTATTAGGAGACCAGAGCCGGCAAGAAGCACTTGGCCGGAAGGCGCGCGAGCGAGCGGCTGCGTACAGCATTGAATTGATAGCTAAAGAATACAAAAAATTGTATCAAACACTGGCGTGAATGGAAGAGGGGTAATACATGGTTAAAGTAGCAGTAGTAGGATTAGGATATTGGGGTCCGAATTTGTTGCGTTCCTTTAACCAGTTACCGGACGCCAACGTGGTAGCTATTTGCGATGCTGAAGAGAAACAGTTGAAAAAATTCGCTTCTCTGTACCCGCAAGTTAGGACTACGACGCGCTATGAAGAAATCCTTAATGATCCCCAGATCGAGGCTGTTATCCTGTCCGTACCGGCACCTCTGCATTATCAGCTGGGCCGGCAGGCATTGTTGGCGGATAAAAATGTTTTTATCGAGAAGCCGCTTGCCCTCAACTTAAGCGAGGCTGAAGAACTGGTAGTTCTGGCCGCTAAAAAACAAAAAGTCCTGATGGTCGGACATTTAATGAAATACCATCCAGCGGTGACCAAACTTAAAGAATACATCGATAATAAAGATATCGGTGAAGTGTTGTATATGTACGCGACCAGGGTAAATTTGGGCAAGATACGTTTCCAGGAAAACGCGCTCTGGAGCCTGGCCGTGCATGACATTGCTATTATCCTCTATTTGCTGGGGAATACCCTACCGCAAGAGGTTTCCGCCCAGGGGGCATCCTACTTGACGGATAAAGTGGAAGATGTCGTGTTTGTGAATTTGCTTTTTCCACATAAAGTGCTGGCGACCGTGCATGCCAGTTGGCTGGATCCGCATAAGATAAGGCAATTGACTATCGTCGGTTCCAAAAAAATGGCGGTTTTTAATGATATGGAAGGTCCGGAAAAAATACGCCTTTATGATAAAGGTGTTGATCATGCCCCGATGTTCCAGACCTATAGCGAATATTTGACTATCCGTGACGGCGATATTCACATTCCCACTATTCAGATGAAGGAGCCTTTGCAGATAGAATGTAATCATTTCCTGAAATGTATCATAGATAAAAAAGTGCCCTTGAGCGATGGCGCGGACGGCGTACGCGTATTAAAAGTACTGGAAGCGGCGCAAGAATCGATGCGTCATCATGGCAAACAGATCACGGTAAAATAGGGAGGCTGGCATGGAACAGGATAAACCGTATATTCACCCGTCAAGTTTTGTCGATGAACAAGTAACTATCGGCAATGGGACGCAAATATGGCATTTTTGCCATATCTCCGGCGGTACCCGGATCGGCGAAAAATGTAAGATCGGCCAAAATGTATTCGTCGACAAAAACGTTCAAATAGGGAATAACGTAAAGATCCAGAATAATGTTTCTGTTTATCGCGGGGTCACTTTGGAAGATAACGTGTTTTGCGGCCCGTCTATGGTCTTTACCAATGTTTTTAATCCGCGGTCGGCTTTTCCCCGCCAGGAAAGCGAGTTCCGGATGACCCTGGTAAAAAAAGGAGCCAGTATTGGCGCTAATGCGACCATCGTCTGCGGTCATACTATCGGCGCTTGGGCCTTTATCGGTGCAGGATCGGTAGTGACCAACGATATCCCTGATCACGCCCTGGCTTATGGCAATCCAGCTAAGGTCAGAGGCTGGTTTTGTGAATGCGGTGAAAAATTAGAATTTGGTAAAGATAGTGCGCTCTGCCCTAAATGCCGGCGGAGCTATAAAAAGAATAATATGCAGATAATAAAAATCGAGAAATGAGGTTCTCCCGTGATTCCGATAATAGACCTGAAAGCACAATATCAGACTTTAAAAAATGAGATCGATGCCGCAGTGGCTAAAGTGATCTCCAGCGGCGGCTATATTCTGGGGCCGGAGGTAGAAGGATTGGAGGATGAAATTGCTTCTTATGCCGGGACAAAATACGCGATCGGGGTAAATTCCGGGACCGATGCTTTGCTGTTGGCACTGAAGGCTTATGGTATAGGGCCGGGCGATGAAGTGATTACCACTGCGTTCAGTTTCATTGCTACAGCGGAAGTGATCGCTTTTCTGGGCGCCAAACCTGTTTTTATCGATATCATTAAGGAAGATTTCAACATTAACGTGGATCAAATCGAAGCAAAGATCACCCCGTTGACCAAAGCTATTATCCCAGTGCATTTGTATGGCCAGCCAGCGGAAATGGACCGGATCATGGCCATTGCCGCTAAACATAAACTAAAAGTAATAGAAGATTGCGCTCAGGCTTTAGGAGCGGAATATAACCATACGCGGGTCGGAGGCATTGGCGATATTGGCTGTATCAGTTTTTTCCCCACCAAGAACCTGGGGGCTTATGGTGACGGCGGTATGATCGTCACGAATGATGAAAAGGCGTATACGACGCTTAAAAAACTGCATGTCCATGGCGCTGGAGAAAAATATGTCCATGAATTGCTGGGAGTTAATAGTCGTTTGGACGCATTGCAGGCCGCGATCTTAAGGATAAAATTAAAATCTTTGGATACTTGGATCAAGCGCCGGAATGAGATCGCTAAAAAATATACCGCAGGATTGGCCGGATTGCCTCTTTTTCTGCCGAATCCTAAAAAGAATGTCCGGCATGTTTATAATCAATTTACTATTGCCACTGATAAGAGGAACGAGCTGCAAAAGTTTTTAAAAGAAAAGCAGATCGGCACGGCGATACATTATCCGATCTCCTTGCCACTGCAGCAAGCTTTCGCGTATTTACGCTATGAACGTTCGCAATTCCCGGTGGCGGTAGCGGCGGCTGAAACTGTATTGTCTATTCCGGCTTATCCGGAAATGAAACCTGCCGAGATCGACCAGGTAATTGACAATATCAAAGAATTTTTCCACCAATAAGGGAGGAAAACATGGGTTTATTAAAGAAAATATGGGATACATTATTTTTTACCAGGCACCATATCCCGTCTAATCCTTATAATCCTCACGCCTGGATCATTGATGATCCTAAGATCGATAAAAATTGCTGGATCGGTCCTTTTACGATAATTGACGGTTCTGGCGGCTTGGAAATAGGCGAGGGAACAACTATCTCCAGCGGTGTTCATGTATATTCACATAGTGCCGTACGCCGTAACATTTCTAATCGGGTATATCCTAAGATCGACAAAAAGCCGGTGAAGATCGGGAAGTTTTGTCATATCGGACCTAACAGTACTATATTAATGGGAGTCAGTATAGGCGATAACGTGGTAGTAGGGGCAGGATCAGTGATATTGGAGGATACTAATATTCCTGATTATGCCGTAGTTGCCGGTAATCCGATCAAGACGATCCATGAAAACTCCGATCACTTGTGGAAAAAATAGAGGTTAATTATGAAAGAGCGCATCCTGTCTGTCCTGGTTTGCCCCGAATGCGGCCAGGATTTTATGCTGAAGAATCCGATAAGAGTAAAAGGAGAAGTAAAGCAGGGACTCCTGCTATGTAAACAAGGGCATGCTTACGCAATTAGTAATTTTATCCCCAATCTTATCAA
>JAQUQP010000042.1 GCA_028716025.1 bacterium
AGATGGCTTGGCGGGGTTAAGCGCGGGATTAGGATTTAACATCAACAAGATCAATTTGTCTTATGCCTGGGTGCCTTATGGCGAGCTCTCAGATACGCACCGCATCAGCTTGGGAGTCAAGTTCTAATACACGAAGCGATCAATATAGTTTATTTTACACTAAAAACCTCTGTTACGAATACTAACAGAGGTTTTTCTTTTTCAGACTCCATATGGTCGCGCTTAGTTTTTAATCGGTGTAATCGTACT
Organism: bacterium; assembly: GCA_028716025.1. The sequence continues at coordinate 250 of JAQUQP010000042.1, forward strand.
AATAAAAAAATGGACGAGAAGGGAGTTCTCCTCACCCGCCCTCTCTTCATCTGCCACTGGCAGCGTTCGGGTCGGCTTCAACTCCTCTTGCAAAAAGAAAAATGGACGAGAAGGGAGTTGAACCCTTAAGGTCTAACGACCATAGCGTCCTGAGCGCTACGCGTATGCCAGTTCCGCCACTCGTCCATAAACAAAAAATCCGCGTAATCTGTATTACTAATCCGCGTAGTGTAAGTATACCCTAAATCCCCTGTTCTGTCAAGATACACTTGAAAGAAGCTGTTTTTTATGGTATATTACCTTAATGGAGCACAAAAGCATTTCCACGAACCGTAAAGCCCTGCATAATTATGAGATCCTGGATACATTTGAAGCCGGCATTGTCCTCAAAGGCACTGAAGTAAAATCTATCAGAGGCGGACATATTAATATGGGCGATGCCTATGCCAGTATCAATAAAGAAGAAGTTTTCCTTTATAATATGCATATTTCCCCATATGAGCATTCGCGGCTTGAAGAATGCGATGCTTTGCGTGTTCGCAAGCTATTGTTGCACAAAAAAGAGATCAAAAAGCTTATGGGGAAGGTCAAGGAAAGGGGACTGACACTAGTCCCTTTGGAGCTGTATTTCAATAAAGGAAAGGTAAAAGTAAAACTTGCCCTGGCGCGTGGCCGGAATTTCCGTGATAAGCGGGAAGAGCTAAAAAAACGTGATGCCCAACGCGACGTACAACGAGCTTTTCGTGAGAAACATAAGTAATCGTTTCGTATTTATAGTTTAGGATTTAGAATTTGTATTTCAGATGGGGGTGAAAGGTTTCGACCGGAATATCTGGGGTCTTGGATGGCAGGTCGGCATGGTTGGGTCGCCGTTAAATACCTAGCAAATTATAACTGCTAATTATAACACGCAGTACGCATACGCCTGTTAAGGCGTAGTGTCTCTGTCCGCTTTGTCTACGGGCGATAGAAGACATCATTTTGTAGGCTAACCTGGCAAGTTACTCTTTAGCGCGCCAGGCGACACTCAGTAAAGATAGCTGCTTTTGTATCCCATCTAGTGGAGCCATTAGTAGCGAAATCAAATACTAGACTAAACCTGTAGAAGTTCTCGACACCGTATTTTGGGACCCGGGTTCGATTCCCGGCACCTCCACCATAAATACAGTTCATAGTTGATTGTTGATAGTTGATAGCTAAAACCTGAAAGAAAGGTGCGGAGTGTTGCTGCGTAAAATCACTGCACATTTGTTTTTTTTATTATGTTTCTTGAATGTAGTAGCGGTACAGGCGCAGCCTGTACCCTTACCGATCAAAGTCTCTCTCAATAACGGAACCCACACGGAAGATGCCAAGCTATATGAATTGAATAAGGAAAAATATCTCGATGTCAGTGACCTGGCTGATTTCTTGGCGGCTGATATAAAATGGCTGTCGGTAAGTAAGAAAGTGATCTTGTCACTTAAAGGCGTACGGATCGAATTTACTTATTTTGGCAAGACTGCCACGATCAATAATCAGAAGATCAAGATGTCCTCGGTTTGCCGCTTGGAAAAAGGGGACCTCTATGTCCCTCTCAGTTTTGTTGTCAGCCGCAGTTTTACCAAGCCAGTAGGAGTGAGAATAAAATATGATGAGTCGGCTAAGACCTTAAAAATATCCCAGATCCCGAACATTACTGGAGTAAAAGCGCAGCAAGAAGAGGGTCTCAGCCGTTTAATACTGGAAACCCAAGAAAAAATGTATTATGAATCATCCCTGGATGCGGTCAATAAGATCACGATAGATGTCTATAAAGGAGTGTTGGACCAGGATAAAAACTATACTGTACCAAATAATGCCCTGATAACCAATATGAATCTGGAGCAGAAAAGCAATAAGGTATCCTGGATCATCGAAGCTTGTCCGGAGTTTGAGTATAGCGTAAAATTAGTAGAAAATCCTTGGCGGATAGTGGTGGATATAAAGAAAACCGGAGCCCAGGTTTGCCCTCCTGAGCCGGAGATAACTGTTTCTACACAGCCGGCCCAGGTGACAGAAGTGAAAGTACCGCCAGTTACTCCGGAATTTTCTTTGCCGCCGGTGATAGTACCGGAAATTAAAACCAGTCCTGAAAAACCGAAGAAAACCAGCGCTAGAATAAGGAACATTGTGATCGATCCAGGACATGGCGGCCGGGATCCTGGCGCGATCGGACAATATGGTACCAAGGAAAAAGATGTCAACCTCGCTCTGGCTTTTAAATTAGCTCAGCAACTGCATGAAAAAACAAATTTGCAGGTTATTCTAACCAGGAAAGAAGATGAATTTATACCCCTGGCCGATCGTACCCAGATCGCTAATGATAAGAAAGCTGATCTATTTGTTTCCATTCATTGCAACTCCGGTCTCGATAAGGATGCCAAAGGATTTGAGGTGTATTTTTTAAGTGAACGGGCCACTGATATGGAAGCTGAAGCAGTGGCGAACATAGAAAACTCGGTTATTGACCTGGAAGAGAAATCTCCCGTGACAGATAAGCTTAAGGCTATCCTCTGGTCTCTAACCTTGAATGAGTTCGTAAATGATTCTAGTGAATTATGTTCATTTGTGGTAGGCCGGGTCAATGAAATGGATGTGGACCTGGTCAACCGGGGAGTTAAGCAAGCTGGATTCTATGTATTACGCGGCGCTAAAATGCCGGCGGTGCTATTAGAATGCGCTTTCCTATCCAATAAGCGCGAAGAACGGTTATTGAAAAAAGGCGCCTTTAGCGATAAAATGACTGAAGCTATTTATCGAGGAATCATGGATTATATTGAGCGGAAGGAGCAAGAATAGTATGCCCAAAAATATTGGCGTCTTTGATTCTGGCGTCGGCGGGTTGACGGTAGTAAAAGAAATAATGAAGCTCCTGCCCCGCGAAACCATTATCTATTTCGGGGATACGGCTCGTGTGCCTTATGGTAATAAATCAGCCGCTACCGTGACCAAGTATTCTCTGCAAAACGCGCGATTTTTACTCCAACAGGACATTAAATTGCTGGTGGTTGCCTGTAATACCGCGTCAGCCTTGAGCCTGTCCTTTCTCCAGGAAAGTTTTCCTGATTTGCCGATCATTGGCGTAATTGAGCCAGGAGTCAAAGCCGCGTTAAAAGCGACCAAGAGTAAAAAAGTTGGCGTAGTCGGCACTATGGCCACTATTTCCAGCCAGGCCTACAATCGTTTATTGACGACCCAGGCTCATGATGTCCAAGTATATGGGCAAGCGTGTCCCTTGTTTGTACCCCTGGTTGAAGAGGGATGGATCCATAAAAAAGTGACCTCGCTGATCGCCGCGGAATATCTCTCCGGAATGAAGCGGTTAGGTATTGACACTTTGATCTTAGGCTGTACCCATTATCCCTTGTTAAAAAAGATCATTGGCCAGGTAATGGGCAAAAAGGTGAAGCTAGTAGATTCTGCCGAGACTGCGGCGCTGGAGGTTCAGCAGATACTGGAGAACAAAGACCTGGCGGTTACCAAGGGGATAGGAAACTCCTTGTTCTATGTCAGCGATATCCCTGATAAATTTATTATAGTTGGTCAGCAGCTGCTAGGTGAAAAAATACAGCAAGCCACACAGATCGATATAGAGAAGTACTGAAAAAAGCAAATCCTAAGCACTAATATCTAAATTCTAAACAATATCTAATCTCAAAATACAAAACGTTTAGAAAATTAGAGCTTATAATTTTGATTGGAGTAATTATGTTTATATTAAAAGTGATTAAAACATTTAGCGCGGCGCATAATCTGCGTGATTATAAAGGCAAATGCGAAACACTGCATGGCCACAACTGGAAAGTGGAAGTGGAAGTACAGGGCAAAAAGCTGGGGAAATCAGGAATGCTAATAGATTTTCATGATCTTAAAAGAATTGTCACTGAAGAATTAGCTTTTCTGGACCATACTTATTTGAACGAAGTTTCTCCTTTCGACAAGATCAATCCTACCAGCGAAAACCTCGCGGAGTATCTTTATCATGAAATGGCTGCAGATCTAGCTAAACAAAACGCGAAAATATTGCGTGTAACTGTCTGGGAAAGCGACACCGCTAACGCCAGCTACCAGGAAAAATAGTTATGCCTACAAAAAAAGCAGTTATTCTTTTATCCGGTGGCCTGGATTCCGCTACGTGCTTGTATTGGGCTAAGAGCCAAGGATTCGATTGCCATTGTTTGATCTTCGACTATGGCCAAAGACACAAGAAAGAAATACAACAAGCAGCCAAGATCACCAAACTCGCCAAAAGCCCTTTTCAGATCGTCAAAATATCCTTCCCTTGGAAAGGCAGCTCCTTATTAGATAATAAAACAAAAATTCCGATGTCTAGCCTCAAGATTTCAGCATCCAGCATTCAGCACGCTTCTGCTATTCCTAATACTTACGTGCCAGCAAGAAATACTATTTTCCTTAGTTTTGCTTTATCTTTTGCTGAAGCTATCAGTGCCCAAGCCATAGTGATCGGGGCTAATGCCCTTGATTACAGCGGCTACCCTGATTGCCGGCCAGCTTATTTCCAGGCTGTGCAAAAAATGGCCAATCTCGCTACCAAGGCAGGGGTAGAAGGCAGGAAAATCAAAATACTTACTCCTCTATTACACAAAACCAAAGCTCAGATCATCCGTCTGGGTAAGAACTTAAAAGTACCATACCAATTGACCTGGAGCTGTTATCGCGGTGGCGACAGACCTTGTGGTACTTGTGACAGTTGTATCCTGCGGGCTAAAGGTTTTCATGAAGCAGAACAATTAGATCCGGCGGTGATTAGATGAACGCGCCTATTACTGAGATCTTTGGCAGTATCCAAGGAGAAGGTTTGTTTGTAGGTGAACGTCAAATATTCGTCCGGTTCAAGGACTGTAATCTAAAATGCGATTATTGTGATACAAAAAATAATAAACGGATAAGTGAGCTGGCGAGCGATCGGGTTTTGAAAAAGATCAAATCATTGAATTTGGGGAAAATGCATTCGGTTTCAATCACTGGCGGAGAGCCGTTGCTCTATGCTGACTTTTTACGGGAATTGATCCCTCAGCTCAAGAAGCTGGGCTTGAAGACCTATCTTGAAACAAATGGCACACTGCCCCTGGAATTGGAAAAAGTGATCAGCGTGGTCGATTATGTGGCTATGGATATAAAACTGCCTTCCAGCGGCAATATTGCCTGCTGGAAAGAACATCGGGAATTCCTGGCAGTCCTGAACAAATCACGCCTCTGTCCCGGTAAATATTTTGTAAAGATCATTTTAACATCCAAGACCAGAGCGACAGAGATCAAGAAAGCCGCGGATATCATAGCCAAGGTTTCCCGGTCTATCCCGTTGATCCTGCAACCAGTCACGCCTATCCGCCAGGTCAGGGTAACGGTACCAAAAAATATCATTGCCTTCCAGAACCTGGCGTTAGAACGTTTATCAACTGTTAAAGTGATACCGCAAACGCACAAACTTTTGGGTTTACGCTAAAAATCAAAAAGGGGGAGATCATGCCGGTTCAAGTAACCTGTAAGTGCGGAAAGGTGTATAATTTTAAGGATGAGTTTATTGGAAAAATTATTGAATGTCCTAATTGCCTGGAAAATATTAAAGTCAATCCTCCGGCCGGATATATAGTTGATGATCCTATTTTTTCCCGTGATAAATTCCTGTTGAGACAAAAACATTTGGCGATCAATGAAAAATATTATGTCTGTGATGAAAAAGATAAACCGCTGCTCTTTGTCGAACGTCCCGCCTATATGTTTAAACAATTGCTGGCGTTGTTCGGCGGGATCATCGCCGCGATACTGGTTTGGATAATATTAGGAGCCATAACCGCGCAGATCAAGTTCGAGCCGATAAAAGCAGGATTCGCGATGCTAACTGTTTTTGCCGGTCTGTTTACGATCTTCGCCGTTTCGATCACGCTGGCTCCCAAAAGACACGTGATCTTTTTTAGCGATGATACCAAAAGTAAATATCTACTCCGGATATTACAGGATAAAAAGTTCCAATTTATGAAAGCTACTTACACTTTATTGGATACGAAGGGGCAGGTTCTGGCTAAATTCAGAAAGAATTATTTTTACAATTTGTTTCGCAAACGTTGGGAATGTTGCGCTCCGTCAGACCAAGTCTTGTTCATAGCCCAGGAAGACTCCATAATATTATCCTTGCTGCGTAGGGTATTGGGATCTTTCTACGGCTTGCTCAGGACTAATTTTATTTACTGTACGGAAGATGAAGAGACAGTTCTTGGCGAATTTAACCGGAAAATGACCATACTGGATAAATACGTTTTAGATTTAAGCGCTGATCCGGGAAAAAGGATTGATCGCCGGGTCGGTTTGGCTTTAGGAGTCTTGTTGGATACCGGGGAACGCCGTTAAAATAAAAAGGAAGGGTCAAACATGAACGAAGAAAATGAGGACCAACAAAAAGCTATACCCTTAACCGGTGATATGCTGGTAAGTGTAAATAAAGCGGATGACCGGGTGGATCTGGAGAAGCATATCTCCTACCTGCCTAAGATCACGATTTTTATTATTATGGTTAATGTGCTGGTGTTTATTTGGCAGCTTCTCACCAATGCCCTGGCCAGCCGGGAAAGTATTATTGCCGCCGGAGCCCTGATGAGGGAACGTGTCCTGGTCGGTGAATACTGGCGATTGATAAGCGCTGTATTTTTGCATGGCAGCTTCGATCACTTGTTAGGTAACAGTATTATATTATATATTTTGGGTTTGGCTTTTGAGCATGCTTTCGGTTCTGCCAAAACAGCTATTTTATATTTACTGAGCGGCTTGACCGCGTCTTTATTGAGTGTTACTATGAGCCCCGGACCTTCAGTCGGAGCCTCTGGAGCGATTTTTGGCCTCTGGGGCGCGCTGATAGTTTTCCTGTATAAACACAAAGATAAAATTATTATGAGGAACGATAGGATAAAAACAGTCTTACTGATCTGGGCGGGTTATGAAATACTGGGTGGTTTTTTAAATCCTTATATCGATAATTTTGCCCATATCGGAGGATTCCTCGGCGGTATGGCCATTACCCTGTTCATGGCCCCGATCATTTTGGGTAAAACAGATAAAGGACCGCTTCCTTTGATCAGGTAGAACTAAGAGGGGAAGGATCAAATGGGTGGAGAAAATAAAGGAAGATCGTTTAAAGCGATAATCAGTGCGGCCGGACTATTGGTTTTTCTAACGGCGTGCAAAACTTTGCCTCCGTTGCCTCCGATCCCTGCTGTGCCTGCCACAGTAAGAGTTGACGGTCATCAATTAAAAGTTCATCAGATCAGGGAAGACGGCACCTTGAAAGCGGAAACTAACTATGTGATCAAGGGTGTTTGTTGGAGCGTAGCCACTCTCTGGCCTTCAGAGACCTACCCGGCTGGGGCGCCATTCGAGCATGATGGCCGTAAGCGGATGTGGGAGATGGCGAAATATGATTTTCCACGGATCAAGGAAGCCGGGTTCAACACTATTAGACTGTATGTCGATCCGGGCTTGGCTAAAGACAGCAGTTTGTATTTCCATGAAGATACAGACCATCTTTTATGGCAGACCGATGCCAATGGTAATATAATATATATCGGCGGATACCCCGTCGCCCTGGATGAAAATGGTAACGGATTTATGGACTGGCAGGACGGCATGGCCATGATCGGTGACCAGGGGGAGAATGCGGTTGCCCAAGGCCTGGCCGTGTTGGACGAAGCCTACAGGAACGGCTTGAAAGTTATTATGGTGGTAGATGGTTTAAACTGCAATACTGCATTGGCGCAAAAAATCATTAATACGTATAAAAATCATCCTGCCTTGCTATTCTGGTCGATCGGTAATGAATTCAATTATAACTTTAACGATCAGCAAACATATATGTGGCGATACACCAGCTTCGAGGCTGCTTGCCAGGCGGTAAATGACTTAGCTGGCTGGATCAAGTCTAATGATCCCAATCATCCCGTAGCCGCTTGTTTGGGTGAGCCGCATTATCCCTCATTTGAACGCTATAAAGCTGGAGTTGGATCGCTGACTAATATTGATCTAATGGGCCTGAATTTATATAAGGGGAAGAGCTTTAATCCGTTTTATGAGATGTATGCTGATACAGTTACCTGGAATAAACCCTATTACTTCAGCGAATATGGAGTGGACGCGTGGCGGTACGATCCGCAACCAGCGAAGGAGTTTGAGGATGTAGTAAGTCAAAAAGAAGGGATCAGTTGGCAATGGAGTGAAATGCAAAACCGGTTATCGTCCCAAGATAGCAATAACTCCCTGTTGGGCGGATGCGCGTTTGAGTGGGTAGATGAATGGTGGAAACTGGAAGGTAAAAATCCTGAAACTCACGATAATGATCCTGGTTATCCAGTGAATACCGGTGCGCCGGCTAATACCTACTTATGGCCTGATGGATGCATGGAAGAGGAATATTGGGGGCTCAATAGCCAAGATTCTAAAACTATAAATCCGCTAGTCTTCTACGGTGACATGGGATTGATCGGTGAACAAAAGGGTGGAAGTCCGGCCTGGGACTTTTTCACCTGGGGCCTGCCGGCACAAGGAATCGGTTATGGCAAGATCAACTCCCAGGCTGACTACATCAGTCTTCAAGAAGGCAGTAGATTAAACTATAGCAATTTCAAAGAATATGCCTATACCGGCGGCAGTGGCACAGGCAACACTATCCCTGAAGGGAACCGCTGCACATATACGGAGATCTGGGGCACTAATTATGGCGGTGGTTGGGGACTTTTCCGCACCAGGGATTTTATAGATCTGTCCAGGTTTGCCAATGGCAACCTGAAGTTCTGGATCAAGATCCAACAAGCTACTACCCCGGCCACACCGATCGGGGAGCAATTGAAGCAAGATATTTTCCTGAAGTTTGAAGATGAAACCGGTCCGGAAGACGCGGTGTTTATATGGTTTGATGAAAGCTATTGCAGTGAATTTAATGCCAATAGCACAGCCTGGCAAGAAATCACTGTGCCGATCAGCGCTTTATGGGATGGTCACGGTTTTGCCTGGCAGGATCCATATGGCTATAAACATCCTTCCGATAGTTCGCATCTGGCTAAGCTGAATCTGGAAAAAATGAAAATGGTTTTCTCTATTTCCAGCCGGCCGATAAGGATTGGCTATGGGAATACCCAGTACTGGATAGATCATGTGAGATGGGATACCGGTGGCACCAGCGGTTACAATCGCCGTGCTCGTCCGGTTATTTCTGATTACCGGAATAAATATAACGCGCTAAATTATCTAAAACCAGTGTTTGAAATTGGAGCAAGATCTGACTTTGCCGCATCTTCTGCCGGGATCACTAAAAATGATTCACTCATCTGGGACTTTGATGCCAGTTCCTATACCTGTGTTTTAGCGGCGGCTTTTGATCCCGATAACGGTCGCTTGATAAATAAGAGCATGAAGCAATTAACCAGCATCAAACAGGTAAATGATTGGATCGACCAGTATGACCATATCAGCGATAATTATATCCTGGCTTTGGCCAAGCATAAACGGATTGATTTCCTGTCCCAATGCGTGAAACTGGGGACTGTCGGGTCAACCCTGTATGCTACAGTAGCCAGTAATGAACCCTGGGTCTTTATCGGTCATGTTGTCGGCGGTCTTTGCCTGGCCAAGAAAGAAACCAAAGGAATCGGCAATAAGGCTGAAGCGAGTCTGGTCATACCTTTAGACTATGATCATGATGGTATTTATAACAGTATTGACCAGGATACTGACGGTGATGGGCTTACCGTTTCCCAGGAAATACGCTATGGCACAAGCGTGACAGATCAAGATACTGATGATGACGGTATCAGTGATAGCGCTGAGGTGATAGCGGGAACTAATCCGCGTAATCCGGATTCCAAGGACTTGGCCACTGATCCGCAAGCCAAACTGGTGGCCTATCCCTTGGTCCTGGATTGGTCGAATGATGAAGACGAACGATATATCTATCTTGACAATGATGGCGGGGAATCGTTGAAATATAAAATTTATATCAGCGATGATTGGTTAAGCGTAAAATACCGGGATCATGACAATAATGAAGCCTGGACCGCGGTGACGCCCGAGTCTTATCTATATGATGACCTGGATGATTTTATTCTGCGGGTGACACTGGACAGGACTAAATTAACCACACCGAAGACCTATACCGCGACGATCATGATCCTGGCTGTGGATGAGGACGGAACCGGTGCCGGCAGGAAAGATATTACTATTTCTGTGCCGGTCCAACCAGAGTTGTTTATCGCGGAAAGCGATATGGTCATAAATCGCCCGGAAACATCCAGGATGATCAATGTAGAGAACAATGGATTTGCTGCTATGAACTGGTCGATCAGCCAACTACGACCGGTTACCTGGTTAACTATAGCTCCCGCTTCTGGTACTACTCTCAATGAGACAGATCCTGTGGATTTGACCGTAGATTGGAGTAATATTACGGCCTCCACCCATACAGTAATGAGAGTGGACGCGGGAAATGCCGGGATAAAATTTATAACAGTGAACCTGGATGATCCGAAAGCCGTAAGACTTTCCAACCAGTTGCCCAAGAGCAAGAAAAACCGCCAGGCTATGTTGGAGACAAACACCGAGCATATAATTATCGGGCAGGCAGAACAGGCAGGCACTTTCAAAATAAGAAATGCCGGAGGCGGTACGGTTACCTGGACAATTGGTAAAGATGAAGATTGGATCACTAATATATCATCAGCCGCTGGCGATACCACAGGTGAAGAAGATATCATTACAGTGACAGTCGCTCATGGCTCCTATATCGCGGATCAGACCGGCAAGGTCACTATTGCTTGGACTGACGCTAATAATGATCAATATAAAAAAGATGTTTATATTACCATGAGAAAGTGATAATAAGACAAACAACAAAAGGAGAAGATAAATGCATTTTAACCGTTCAAAAGCAATGCTCACGGTTCTGGGCTTGTGCTTTATGGTTTTTGGGGTGATCAACGCCGAGACAGTCTATAACGCGGGAGTACAGTCAAAAACGATCCTGCAGGCGACACAGGATGTTGTGGGCCAAAATATTGCCTATCCCCAGGTAGCGCATCCGGAGGTAACTGGACTGGAAGTGAGGATCCCTTCAGGACAAGAGACTGGTTGGCATACGCATTCCGTGCCTGGCTATGCTTATGTGCTTTCCGGCACTGTTACCCTGGAATATGAAAAAGGGATCATCCGGCAATTTAAACCTGGTGAAGCCTTTGCCGAAGTAGTAAATGTTTCACACAATGGCCGGAATAATGGGGCAGAAAATGTCGTCCTCATAGTGTTCTTCACCGGCGAGAAAGGCGTCCCCTTCACTAAGAAGAAGGAAATAATGAAGGCTAATTAAATGAGAAAAATAATCAGTTTTCTAGGTATAGTTATCGCTTGTTTTATCCTATTGGCATTCCTGTTCCGGCCAACGCCTCAGCAAGTTTTTAATGTAGGGAAAAAGCTCGCTGAATATCAGGCTTTTGATAGATTCAGGTGTAACCTGGCAATTTTAGCTTATAAACTGGCTATCAAAATGGATAATTCATACGTCCAGCCTTACTATGAAGTGAGTGATAACCTGGTTAATCTCGCCTATCGAGGTGTTGATAGCAACGGCAGGGACTATTATGATCAAAGAATTCTTGTAGAGGCGAAAGAATATTTGAGAAGAGCGGAACTTTTAGCTCCTGATGCCGGGGAACTGCATAAAAGCCGTGCCTATCTAATATCAGCTTCGGGAGAATTGAAAGAAGCAGAAAAAGAAGCGGCGATCGCGGTTTCCATGGAGCCTAATAATTACCGTTTTCATAAAATGTATGGAGCTATCTTACTGGAGAATTACTTTGCCAGTAATAATAGGTATTTTGCTACCCAGGCGATCAAGGAGTTCCAGATTGCATTGAATAATAATCCTCCACCCAGGCAGGAAGGTAGTATTCTTGATTTCCTTGGATTGACATATATGCAAGCTTTTGGCCGGGTAAAAGAAGCGACCAGGTGTTTTGAAGAATCTCTCCGGGCGGATCCTGATAATTGGGTCACTCTGCATCATTATAACTTAGCTAAAGAGAAAATAGATGACGCCGAGGATATGAGGCATAAGAATTTTGCCCTGGCAGTTGAAATGTTCAAGTCTAACCATAATAACGCGGCTTTGTATAATACGGCTAAGGAATACCTTGACTACTCAGACTACCCTCAGGCAGAAGAGCTATTTAAGCAGATAATCGCTAAAGAACCTGGAAATTATGAAGCGCGCAGCCTTCTCGGATATACTTATTTGGAAGAAGGTGAATTGGATAAGGCAGTGGAAGCCTTTGAACAGGCGATTAAGATTAATCCGAAATATGCTGATGGTTATAATCAAATAGGATACATTAAATATTTGCAAGAGGATCTAAACGCAGCCATTGACTATTGTCTTAAAGCGGTTTCTCTTAATAAAAAAGATTCCAATAGCTACTATCGGTTGGGCCTTATTTATGAAAAGCTGGGAGATATGCAGAAGACAGAAGAATATTTCAGGGAAGCAATAGGAGCTGATCCCCAGAATGCGCAGGCTTACTATGCTCTTGGTATTACGATCGGTAAAAATTATGACCGGTTTGCGGGTATCCCCTATTATCAGAAGGCAGTAGATCTGGATATCTCTGATGATTATTGTTATGTGTATTTGGCCAACCTTTATGGCCGTATGAAGCAATATAAAAAAGCTCAACAAGTATTAGAAACTGCTTTAGATAAAGGTAGGGCCCTAAGCGCTGAAGGGTTGAGTAGTCTGGCCTGGTGCTATGTTCAACAAAACATAAATCAGGAAGCCGCGGTATTCTTGGCCTTAAGAGCCAGGTTCATGGCTCCACATATATTAGAAATAGTCGATACTTTGAGCAAAGCCTACGTTAATCTGGGACGCAAGTATCTGGAACAGTCGCATTTTTTCAAAGGTTTGCTCTGTTACTTTTTGGCTGGCTATGTTTGGGTTGATTCCTTTATGAGCGGTTTCCTGTTTATTTTTATCCTTATCTTTGTTTTATTACAATATGTGCCCCGACTTTTCTTCTGGTATTCAATTAAGGAAGACGGTATTCATTTTATGATCTGGGGCATAATACCTCTGAGAATGGTTTTATTTAAAAATATTGTAGAAGTCCGGGTGCTTAGGCGTTTTGAAGGACTCAAGTACATATTTCACCGGAATTGGAGAAATAGGGTAATTGGCAAACAGGTATTAATAAGAACTAAAGAAGGATTTATAAAGGAAATACTACTTACTCCAGGTAAGCCGGCAAAATTCGTGGACCTGATCAAGTCAAAATTGGACCCTATGACGATAGCAACAAATAATTTAGAAAATAACACTCCATAGAGAGGCAATTTGGCACATAAAATTCTGAAAGCGCCAATAAAATATAGAACGATAGAATTGTTGATCAGCAAAG
>JAQUQP010000043.1 GCA_028716025.1 bacterium
AAAGGTCATTGATGTTCCTGATGGCATATCTTTCCAAGAACTTCCCGGAAAGGACAGTTACGTTAGCAGCTGCTTCGTACGTTTTTTCTGTACGTTTTGTGACGCCGCTGACCATATCCTCACCGAAAAGGGCCAGTTCGGTTACTGCTGCTTCTTCGGCCATTACTGGCACTACTAAACTGAACATGATAACTAAAATAAATAAAGGACAAACTAAACTTTTCCAAACGTTCTTTAATTCCATCATTTACACCCCTTTCTAAATTTTATTTTCGGCAAAACTGTTTATTTTCAGCAGCTCACCTCCTTCTGTTATGTATAAATCCATCTCTTCCTATATATAATAAGAGAGTATTGTTACGCTGGTTCATTATAGCACTAGTAAAAAATCTTGTAAAGTAAAAAATTAAACAAAAACTATTACGTGGATTCAAAATCTGATTACGCGGATTAAGACAGCTTGAATTTGCTGGCTGAGTCTTTCAAGCTTTCCGCGATCTCTTTCAGGTTTTCGATCGAAGTGGAAATTTCCTCAAAAGTAGCCACTTGTTCTTCGCTGGAAGCGCTGGCTTCTTCAGCGCTCGCGGCAGTTTCCTGAGAGCTAGCTGCTATATCTTCGATCTGCCCGGCGATATTCTTGGCCGCCTGACTGATATCCTTAAAGCTCTTGCCGGCATCAGTGGTGACATTCGCTGATTCGCCAACGTCTTTGGCCACTACTTCCACTGCCGAGACTGCCTTGGCTGTTTCAGCCTGTACTTCACTGATAAGACGCGCAATCTCGCTGGCGCTTTGGGCTGAGCCTTCGGCCAGTTTTCTGACTTCGTCAGCGACTACGGCAAATCCGCGCCCTGCTTCTCCGGCTCTGGCTGCTTCGATGGCTGCATTTAGAGAAAGCAAGTTGGTCTGGTCCGCGACTTTGGTAATATAATTGATAATCTCACCGATCTGCATCGAACGTTTACCCAGATTCTTGATCAGCTCCGCCGACTGATAAGCACTGTCCTTGGAATGGGATACTTTGGCAATGACTCCGCTTATATTTTCATCGCCGGTCTCAGCGGTCTTAGCTGCTTTTTGCGCCACTGTGGCTACGGTCTGCGTAGTATCGGAGATCTTGGTTATAGATACGGATATCTGGCTAACATTGGATGCCATCTGGGAAATAGCTTCACTGGAAGTCCGGGACAAAGAAGCCATTTCATTGGCCCGGGAATGGATCTGGTTGGAAGATTCCTGTATCTGAGAGATCAAATCGCGTAAGCCGGTGATCATTGAGGAAAGCGCGTTACCGATCAAATCCTTGGCGGAACGCGGCTTAATAGCTGTAGTCAAATTACCGCGTGATACATCCTGGGTAATATTGGCCATCTCTTGTAAGTACTCCACGATCTGCTTAAAGGAAGTGCCTAAGACGTCAGATTGTGACCGCACCCTGATATTGCCGCTGATATTACCTTGGGAAATTTCCTGGGCCAATTGGCTCATTTCCTGGAAATAGCTGACCATTTCTTTAAAGGCCACTCCTAGGATATCTTTGTCGCTGCGCGGATGTATATTGCCGCTGATATTCCCCTGGGAGATATTCTGGGCCAACTCAGCCATTTCCTGCAGGTAAACAACCATTTCTTTAAAAGCATTTCCCAACACATCCCGCTCAGAACGGGGCGTGATCTCTGTATTCAATTCGCCCTGAGCGACCAAATTGGCATTCTTTGCGATCTCTTCCACATATTTAACCATTTGGTTGAAAGCTCGTCCCAAGTCTCCGATCTCATCATTGGATTTGATCTGCAATTCTTCTTCAATTTCACCTTGTGATATCTTCTGGATCTTATGGATCACCTGCTTGAGCGGATTAAAGGTGATCCGGGAGAATCCGATAATGATCACAATACCCACCAAGCCAATAATTAAGGTAGATAAGAATATACGCAGTTTTATTTTGCGCATTTCATCACTGATACCGGTAGTATTCATATTAACCTGGACAGCGCCAATTATTTCCCGCTTTACTTCCCCGGTCCCTTGTTTTTCAGATTGGTCGTTGCCCGCGCCCAAACCCATCATGGATTCCAGATCAGACCCGCCCGTATTAGCCGAAGATTGGGTCACTTTACTTACTACCGGGACAGTAATTACTATCGTTTTACTATCCGGTTTTTGGACTGACACATCTTTAATCTCCAGGGCTTTTTTCTCGATATCAGTTTCTATAGTTTTATCTATCTTAGCCTGTACGTTATGGGAGAGGAACCGGCCATCTTTATTGATAATGCTCACCATGGCCACGTCTTTTTCTTTCATCGCGCTTTCTACAAAATTACCCAGGCTGGTCCGGTCTTCCGCCAGAATACTGAACTGACAGTTATTGGCGATACCGTTAGCTATTGTTGCCCCTCTTTTTTCTAAGGAATCCAGCAACAATGTGCTCTCATGATTGATCAGGTACACACTAAAAAATAAGGCAATCAGCACGATCAGTCCGGCTGTGAACATTATAAGCTTATTTTGTAGATTCAGTACCACTTTTTTATCTCCCTTTTTTTATAATTTTTATAAAAAGGTTAATTAATTGTAAGTTTCGACAGCCCGTTTAGTCACGTCAGAACTGATCTTAATGCCGAGCGCTCCGGCGGTTTTAGTATTAATAGCCAGGTTCAAATTGCGCGGAAAAGTTAATGGCGGCAATTCCCCTGCTCCTCCTTTAGCCAATATGTCACCGGCCAAAGCTCCAGATTGCCGGCCGATATCTTCATAATCCAGCACCGGGGAGGCGATCGCGCCTACTTTGACCAGGAATGAAGCGAAGCCAAATACAGCCACACTGCCTTGCTGGCACTGATTCATAATAAAGGGAATTGTATCTTTGGTTGCTATGGTAGGATCGAGGATCAGCCAGAAAACATTTATCTTGCCAACCATGTCTTTGATCGCTTTAGCCACTTCCGGCGAAGAAGCGACGGAAGTAGCCACAATGGACAAACCAAAATTACCAGCTATGCTCTTGGCTTCATCGGCTATGGATTTGCTGTAGTTGGGATCATAAATGATCCCCACTGTTTTCGCGTTAGGGATGATCTCTTTGATAGTTTCCAGGGATTGTTTGACCGGAACATCGAGAGCTACACCGGTTACGTTGCTTTTCATTATCTTATTTTTGGCAGGATTGAGGACCATGGAAAAAACGATAGGTTTATTGTCTACTTTTTCCGAAGCAGCTTTTACAGCTTCAGTACCGATAGCATAGATTAGGTCAAAGCTGCTCAGATTTCCTGGGATATTGGCCAGGTCACTATACGTAACTTTGAGATTGCCGCCTTCGGCGTATCCCTTGTTTTTCATCTCTTTCTTAAATCCTTCCAAAGCCATATTATACTGAGGCAGGTTCTGACTCTTTATGATGATAATATTTTCGGCCAAAGAAAAAGAATTAAACAAAAATAGCATAAAAACAGAAAGGATTAACTGATAAAAGAATTTTATGTACGCTTGTTTTTTTGTCACCGCCACCATATTTTCTCTCTTAGTTTATTTTATAGAGCTTATTATGGCTCTCTCTCTTATCCAAGAATGCTAAAAAAATCCTTTTTAACTACCCTTAAAAAGGGTTTGTTTAACATTCTTAAGGCAACAAAATATAGTGTGGTTCAAAATTAATACACATTATGTTGTATAATTACGAGGTCTGTGCTTATTGTATATAATATCAAAATATTTGTCAACAAAAAAATACAAAAACGATCACCCAGATCAAAAAGTAATTTATATATATTAATAATTTTTAACCGACTTAGCTTTTTTCTCGGCAGCGATGAGCCTGATTTTTTTAGCGGTGCCGCCGGCAAATCCGCCAACGCTTCCGTCACTGAGAATTACCCGATGACATGGGACTAACGGAGCAAAAGGATTTTTATGCAAGGCATTCCCCACTGCCCGGCAAGCCCGCGGCTGACCGATCTTTTTCGCGACCCAGGCGTAAGACCGGGTCTCTCCTGGCGGGATAGTCTTGCAGGCAGCATAAACTTTCTTTTCAAATTCTGTTATTTTATTTTTCTGTTTTTTCTTTTTCATCTTTTTCTACCCACTATCAACAATCAACTGGTTTACTGCAACTTCCGATACTTCGGTCCTTTGGATATATCAGACAAGAAGATATTACCTTTTTCATCCGTATAGATAAAAAGCGGTTTTTGTATACTTATTGGCCGGTTAGCATAGTATTGCCAATAAGTAAGCACCGCAGTAATATATCTTTTTGTTTCCCGGAACGGAGGTATGCCATTATATTTTCTCACTGCTTCCGGCCCGGCATTGTACGCTGCTAAAGCCAACTTGATGTCACCAAAGTTGCGCAATTGTTCCGCCAGGTAGCGAGTTCCGCCTTCGATATTCTGGTGTGGGCTATAAATATCAAAAACACCTAAACACTCGGCAGTATTAGGCATTAGTTGCATTAATCCCTTAGCTCCTTTATCGGAAACGCAGTATTGGTCAAAGTCACTTTCCGCCTTGATGACTGCCTTGATCAAGGCTGGTTCCAGGTTATTCTTCTTAGCGAAATAGGCGATCAATTCATCGAAATTTGTAATATTCCGCGGCGCTTCCTTTTTCTGAACCTTGGCGGCCGGGATTTTATTGGCCCGCGGATAGATCGTCCGGCCGGTAGGTATTATGTCCTTGATCTCACTCTGATAAAAATTGAGCTCCCCGCCTTTGACCCTGAAAATATAACTGTCTTTATTTTTTTCCACTAATACACCGCGAAAGGTATTACCATTATTCAGCATGACTTTATATTCCCGTTCTTGCGCGCACAATGGTAGCACAGTGATAGAGTGATAAAGTGGTAAAGTTAAAAAAACACTTACTAATAGACGTAATTTCCACTTAAAAGTCATTACTCATCCTTTCTCTTTAAGTCTCTTGCTGCGCAGCAGGCGATGATAGGAAACCGCAAAACGATGCGCTTCATCCCGGATATGCCTGACCAGTTGTAAAGCCGGGGATCGCCGGTCCAGCGCCAATGGCTCACTTTGTCCGGGTACAAAGATCTTTTCTTCTCGCTTGGCAATACTGGCCAGGGGAATGTTTTCATCCAGCCTCCGCAATTCAGTCACGGCTTGTGATAACTGTCCTTTGCCGCCATCAAGCAGGATCAGGTCTGGTTTCTGTGCCGGGTGCTCCATTAGATGGCTGTAGCGCCTCTGCAACACTTCTCCCAGCATGGCATAATCATTGATCCCGGAAACACTTTTGATCCGGAACCGCCGATAATCCTGTTTAGCCGGGTTCCCGTCAATGAAAGTAACCATCGAACCGACGGCCAGCGTTCCGCTGATATTGGAAATATCAAAAGCTTCTATGCGGCGGGGTAGCCGCGGCAATCTTAATTCTTTTTGCAGTAAGGGTAACATTTGCTGCTGGGGCAATTCCGGCAGATGCCTCTTTAACAAAGCCCCTGGATTAACTTGCCGGAAGTTAATGCGAGCCAGTATTTCTTCGATAAATTGCTTCTCCTGGTAAACCCGTCGGGCTTGTTCATATTCCATGGTTTGGCTATAGGCCTTTAGTTGCCGGTCTAAATATTGTAACAGTTGCTGAGGCCGATTCCGCAGGAACAGATCCACTTCCCGGAGAATTCGCAGGTACTGTTCCCGGCTGATCTGTCCGGTACAAGGCGCGGAACATCGTTTCAAGTGATAATATAAGCAGGTTTTGTCCGGTAATTTAATTTTCTTGCAATAGCGCAAGGAAAAATATTTCCGTACCGCGCGGACGATCTTGCGCAAATGGCTCCCATCCGGATATGGGCCATAGTAACTTGCTCCGTCCTTGCGGACTACCCGGGTCATCAGGAGGCGCGGCCATTGCTCCTTCATAGTTATTTTTAAAAACGGATAACTTTTATCATCCCTGTACATGACGTTATAGCGCGGACGATAACGTTTTATTAATTCAAACTCCAGCAACAAAGCCGCTTTTTCAGTATTAGTCGGGATGTAGTCAATAGTAGTAATATGGGATACAAGAGCTTGTACTTTTGGGGAAAAGCCTTTTCCTTGGAAATAGCTGCTTACTCTTTTCTTCAGGCTGGTCGCCTTGCCCACGTAAATAATCTCACCACGGCGATTTTTCATCAGGTACACACCGCTTTGGTCAGGGAGATGCTTAATTTTCTCCAGTAAAGACTTAGTCATGGATATCTTGTTTTTTCCAAATACTTTTCTTAACATACCGCAGTTCTTCAATTTTTAGCACATAAGCCATACCTATATATACAACAAATCCTATGACCAAAGCAATAATGATCCACTTTTGAGCCAAATAGCAAACCACACCCATCGCCGCCCCGGCTAATAATACCTTTTGCATACTCGCCCAGATCTGTCTTACTCCTAAAGCGCCGATACGCTTTCTTAAAATATAGATCAAAGCGGCCATATTAAAAGCCGCGGAAATACTGGTAGCGAGAGCCAGCCCTCCCACATTCAGGAATTGCATCAGGATAATATTCAAGATCGCGTTCAAAACCATTGCCGCGATCGCTATTTTAACCGGGGTTTTCGTATCTTGTAAAGCATAAAAAGCAGAAGCCCCGATCTTGGCGCCGGCAAAGAAAACCAATCCCAGGGAATAAAAAGCCAAAGCAAACGCGGTTAATGCCGTGCCCTGGGTATTGAAAGAACCGTGCTCAAATAATAATTTAATAATCGGTTGGCCCAAGATGATAAGCCCGATGGTTGACGGGACCAGGGTAAACATGATCATACGCAGGCTTAAGGAAAAAGTTTGTTTCAGCTGGGGCAGGTCCTGTTTCGCTGCAGCCTGGCTCATCGCCGGTAAAGCCACCGTGGCTACAGAAATACCGAAGAGCGCCAGCGGCAGTTGGTACAGCCGATTAGCGTAATATAAAGCCATAATACTGCCATCTTGCAGGAAACTGGCGCAGACCTGGTCAACGAGCACATTGAGCTGCCTGACCCCGCTGCCTACGGCTACGGGTATCACTAATATTCCGATCTTCTTTATTTCCGGAGTAACCTGCAGGATCAATTTATTAAAGAAACCATTTTTAGCCAAAGACGGAATCTGCCAGAGAAGCTGGAACAATCCTCCCAGTAATACTCCCCAGGCTAATCCTTCTACCGGCACTTTCATCAGAGGGACCAGCCATACTACCGCGGCAATTTCAAAAATGGAAAGCATCATCGGCGCGACTGCCGGGATAAAAAAAACCTGCAGAGAATTCAACACGCCCATGGCTAACGCTGACAGGCTGATAAAAGCAATGAACGGGAACATGATCCGGGTAAGAGTGACGGCTAAAGCCAACTGTTCAGGCTTATCCCACCAGCCCCAAGCTATGAGCTTGACTATGGCCGGAGCAAAAACCATACCCAGCAAAGTCACGCCGGAGAGAATGACCAGCATTATCCCCAGGCAGGCGCTATAGAGTGAAGCTGCCTCATTTTTACCTTTTTTTACCAGGCATTCGCTGAAGACCGGTATAAAACCGCTGGATAAGGATCCCTCTCCCAGCAGGTCACGCAATAAATTAGGGATCCGAAAAGCTAAATAGAAGGTATCTGCCGCCCAGCCATTGCCAAAACGACTGGCCACCACCATATCCCGCAGATAACCCAGGATGCGGGATAGCAGAGTCGCGCCGGATACACTGCCGATAGATTTGGTAATTTTGGTGGACATGATTTTAACCCTTGACAGTCTCTAATAAATATGCTATATTTTTTAAATTACACGAATTTCAGCGAATCACTCGAATATCATATTCGGTACTTATTTGCTATCATTCGCGTTATTAGAGTTTAAAGGAGGAAATACCGAATGACTAAACTAAAAATGGGCCGGCATACTTCGGCGATTAAAGAATCACGTCAAAACGTCGTCCATCACCGGGCCAACAGTAAGATCAAGAATCAGATCAAACAACTGATCAAAGATGTAAACGCTGCCATTGCCAAAAAGGATCAGGCCACAGCTAAAAGCACTATGCTAAAAGCTTTTGCCGCTTTAGATAAAGCAGCCAAGAAAAACATACTGCATAAGAACAACGCGGACCGCAAAAAATCAAGAATGGCCCTGAAAATAAAAACATTAGCCGCATAGATCGATCAACAAATGTTCCATAATCCACAGCGGGTTCTGATTACTGCTTTTAATAGCTTTATCAGTATCCGCTATTTTTTTGTGCTTGATTACCAACTCAGCCAGGGTGAATTTCGGCAAACTTGCCCTTAGTTCATCTTGCTCGTCATATTTCCTGATATTGAACTTTTTCATGATCTCTTCAATACTAGCCTGCCGGGCTTGCATCTCTTTAGCTACCACTAATTTGCGCCAGACTTTGGAAATGATCCATAAAGCCTGCATTTCTCCCCCGCTTTCAGCACACAAGTCCTGTAAAGCCAGCAACGCGCGGTCCAGGTTCCGGGACATTACCGAGTGCTCCAGGCGTTCAGCATTTTCCGTATACATCCTAAATATATTTTTCCGCACTTCCGCGACAGTGATCTTATTTTTATCCGGCAGGGCTATGGCTAGCTTGGTAATCTCTGAATCCAGATTGACCAGGTCAGGCCCAACAGCTTCTATCAAATAATCTATCGCTCCCGGATCAACTGTTTTTTGAGAACCGCGAAATCTTTGTTCGACCCACTTTTTCAGGTCACTTTTGAATAAAGGCCAAAAAACTACCTCAAAATCCTTGAGTGCCGTATAAAACTCATTTTTGCGGCTGCGGCCATCCAATTCCCCGGCTATCAGCACCAGGCACGTTGTCGGATTAGGCTGCTCAAAATAAGATAGAAGTTTGGCTTTATCATTCAGTTTTTCTATCTCCTGCACCACCACTAACCGCCAGTCAGACATAAAGGGTAAAGATTGGGCCTGGTCTAAAATTGCCCCCGCCGACGTTTCCTTGCCGTATAAAAGAGCGTAATTAAAATCTTTTTGATCTTCAGCTATCAGTTTCTGGTACAGGGCTTGTACCGCTTCTTTCTTCAGGAACTCCTCAGCCCCGTAAAAGAAATAGATTGGTGCGATCTTTTTCCTGGCTATCTGCTGTAACAAATCTTGATACTTCAAATAAACCTCTTAAATACTAAATTCTAATATCTAAACTCTAAACAATATCAAATTACCAAAATTAGAATGTTCAAAATATACAGTTCTGAATTTAGAAATTAGTATTTATTTAGGATTTCGTGTTTCGTATTTCGGATTTGCATTTAATTACCACCAACCGACAACTGTCCGCTTGACCACATCACGGGATAATAAATCAGTAACCGCTTCTTGCGCGTCATTTTCTGTTTCCACCAGTTGTCCGGCTTTTGCTGTTACATAGTAGGTATAGTCTTCATGAATATTATTTTCTGTCCACATAGTGGTCCCCTGGACCTGGTCTTGGAGAGTCACATCCACCCCAATATATAATTTATACTGTTCAATCACGCTTTGAGCGTCATAACTGACCGGTTCCAAGCTATAACGTACTATCACGCCGGTCAACACGGCATCTGCGTCTTCAGCTTTGACGATCTCCAACCGGCCGTCGCGCAAAAACTCCTCGATCACTTTTTTGGTAAGCTTGTCTTCGATACCATAATGGACGGTATTATTACTAAAATTGTTGACGGCGATCTTTTTTATATACGTAGGCAATACCGATACCGGCTGTTTTCCGCAACCGAGTAGGCCAAGCGCCAAGATACCGATCAATCCAGCGACTAAAATTAATTTCCGGTTCATCTTTACCCTCCTATTGTTTGCCCCTTTAAACCTTTATACCTGCTTTTATGCTACTACGATATTTACCAGTTTATTAGGGACATAGATTACCTTAATGATCTTTTTCCCAATTATCTGGGTTTTAACCTTTTCGTTCTCCGCCGCCAGTATTTTCACTTCTTCTCCAGACGCACCTGGACGCACGGACATACGGCCGCGTACTTTACCATTGACTTGCACAACGATCTCTATGACCTCTTCTATGATCGCGTTTTCGTCATAAGCCGGCCAGGAAAGGGAAATGAGGCTCTCCGCATGGCCTAAACGCTGCCACATTTCCGCGGCGATATGAGGCGTGAACGGAGAAATAAGGATCACTACTTTTTCCACTGCCTGGCGTATATCACCGGCGGTAACTCTCGACTCAAGATCATGGATCGTATTGACCAATTCCATCAGAGCAGCAATAGCGGTATTAAAACCAAATTCTTTTTCCAGGTCACTGGTAACTTTTTTAATAGTAGCATGGATTTTGCGCTCCAGAGCTCTAGCCGCTGACGCGTCTCTTTGCTCATTGGATCCGGGATTTTCAGTCACCCGCTCAACCAGCCGCCAGATCCTGGTCAGGAACCGCCAGGCTCCTTCCACTCCGGTATCGCTGTATTCCAGGTCTTTTTCAGGAGGAGACGCGAACAAGATAAACAGGCGCATAGTGTCGGCCCCATACTTTTCAATGATATGGTCAGGATCAACAATATTGCCTTTGGATTTACTCATAGCTGTGCCGCCCAGGGTCACCATCCCCTGGTTCAGCAGGTTAGTAAACGGTTCATCACCTTTCAGTAAACCCATATCGCGCATAACCTTAAAGAAAAAACGGGAGTAAATAAGATGCATACAGGCATGCTCAGCCCCGCCGATATATTGGTCCACCGGGAGCCAATAATCCGCCTTCTCACGGTTGAACGGCAATTGCTCATTATGCGCGTCGCAATAGCGGGCAAAATACCAGCTGGAATCAACAAAAGTATCCATGGTATCAGTTTCCCGTTTTGCCGGCCCCTTGCATTTAGGGCAGGTGGTATTGACAAATTCAGCCACCTGGGACAAGGGAGACTCACCCTTACCGGTAAATTCCACATTTTTAGGTAACACTACAGGCAGATCCTGCTCTGCCACCGGGACCAAGCCGCATTTTTCACAGTACACGACTGGTATCGGCGTGCCCCAGAACCTTTGCCGGGAGATCAGCCAGTCACGGAAACGGTAATTCACTACTTTTTTGCCTTTTTTCTCCTGCGCCAGGAAAGCAGTGACTTTATCTATCCCTTCCTTAGAAGGAGTATCGTTAAATTGACCGGAGTTGATCATCAGGCCTTCGTCAATATACGCTTCTATTAAACCGCCAGCCGCTGGCTGGCCATCTTTGCTGATCACTTCTTTGACCGGCAGTTTATATTCTTTGGCAAAAGCGAAATCACGGGTATCATGGGCTGGTACAGCCATTACTGCGCCGGTACCATATTCCAGCAGGACATAATTGGCGATCCAAATCGGTATCTTGTCATTGGTCACCGGGTTTTGGCAATAGGCTCCGATAAACATACCTTCTTTTTTAGCTTCATCAGAGGCGCGCATGATCTTGTTCTGCTTTTTAACTTTATCCACGAACAAGCGTACTTCTGCGACTAATTTTGTCCCGGCAGTCAGTTCTTCAACTAAAGGATGTTCAGGCGCCAGCACCATATAGGTGACACCGCATAAGGTATCAGGCCGGGTAGTAAATACTTTTATCACCTGGTCCCGCCCGACCAGGGGGAAATCGATCTCAGTACCGTAACTCTTGCCGATCCAGTTTTCCTGCATCGCCAGTACTTTTGACGCCCAGCCATTTTTGATCAACTGGTGCCCGGACAGAAGCTCTTCTGTATAATCGGTAATTTTAAAATACCATTGTTCCAGTTCTTTCTGAAGCACTTCACTATCACAGCGCCAGCACAGCCCCTGCTCGACTTGTTCATTAGCCAGCACGGTTTCGCAGGAGGGACAGAAATTCACCAGGGATTTTTTCCGGTAAACCAGCCCTTTTTCCATGAGCTTAATAAAAAACCACTGGTTCCAGCGATAATAACCCGGGTCACATGTGGCAAATTCCCTGGACCAGTCATAGCCAATGCCCATTTTTTTCAACTGACCGGCCATATAGGCTATATTTTCTTTGGTCCATTTCTCCGGATGGATCTTATTTTTTATAGCGGCATTTTCCGCCGGTAAACCAAAAGCATCCCACCCGATCGGGTGCAGAACATTATAACCTCTCATCTTCCGGTATCGGTTGATCAGGTCCCCCAATGTATAATTGCGCACATGCCCCATATGCAAGCGGCCACTGGGGTATGGAAACATTTCCAGGATATAGAACTTTTTCTTATTTTTATCTTCCTGAGCCTGGAAAAGCTTATTATCAGCCCAGTATTTCTGCCACTTTGCTTCTATTTCTTGAGGATGATACGTTTGCTCAACCATTTCCAATCCTTTATGTGTATTATGATTTGACCAGGTAAATAAGAAATTCCTTATTCCCGGCCGGGCCTGTTAACGGTGATTCAGTCACGCCTTTAACTTCCATGGCATTGATCTGGGAAAATACCGTGATCCGGTTTATGATCTTCTCATGCATAGCCGGATCCCTGACCACGCCACCTTTGCCTACATTTTTTGGACCAGCTTCAAATTGCGGTTTGATCAAAGCAATGATCTCGCCTTCCTGTTTGATCAACTTATATACCACCGGCAGGACCCGTTCCAGGGAAATGAAGCTTACGTCAATGGTCGCCAGATCCGGAGATTCCGGAATAATATTCTTTTCGCAGTATCTGATATTTGTCTCTTCAATATTAATTACCCGCGGGTCGAAACGCAATTTGACATCCAATTGTCCGTGCCCGACATCTATGCAATACACTTTCTTGGCCCCGTGTTTTAGCAGGCAGTCGGTAAAACCGCCGGTGGAAGCCCCGACATCAAGACAGGTTTTGTCTCTTAATTTTATATTAAAAACTTTAAGCGCTTTTTCCAGTTTATGCCCGCCGCGGGAAACATACATGAGCGGATGCTTGATATCTATTTCCGATTCTACTGAAACCATATTGGATGCTTTGATCACCGTATTACCATTTACCAGGACCTCGCCGGCCATGATCAGAGCCTGGGCTTTTTCGCGGCTTTCAGTTAATTCCCTGGTGACCATTAGTTGATCCAGCCGCATTTTGCCAGCATGTGCCATTATTTTAATCCTTTATTTCCTATTTCAGGAATTCTTTCGTTTGTTGGTAGATACCTTTACCGGTCAAACCATATTTATCGCGGAGTATTTGCATACTGCCGTGCTCTATGAATTGATCCGGGAAGCCGAGGATTTTCACCCGTACTCCCTGTTCGCCCACTAATTCGGCTACCGCGCTGCCAAACCCGCCAGCTACTACGTTTTCTTCAACCGTTACCAGGCACTTCACCTTTTTTGCCAAAGACAGGATCAATTTTGTGTCCAGGGGATTGGCAAAACGGGCATTGACCACGGTTGCCGAGATATTATCTTTCAGCAACATTTCTGCCGCTTCCAATGCTGGCTGGACCATGGTCCCGATAGCCAATATCCCGACATCTTCACCTGACGTCAATATCTCAGCCTTGCCGATCTCGATCTTTTTTAGTTCCTTGTCTATCTTGATCCCCAGGCCTTTGCCGCGGGGATAGCGAATGACTATCGGCCCTTTATGAGTGACAGCAGTATTGATCATATGCTGTAATTCGTTCTCATCTTTCGGCGACATA
>JAQUQP010000044.1 GCA_028716025.1 bacterium
GCACATACCGGCCGGTTTTTTTGTAATAGACATCACGGGCGGCGGCGCAACCCACAGTGGCAGTTATTTGCGGTACGCCAATGCCCAATACTCCCCTGGACGTACAGGCAGATCCAGGACCAATGCCGACTAGCAGCCCGTCAAACCCGGGTTCCATTAATTCCAGGGATACATCGTAAGTTACACAATTACCGATCAAAACAGGTATTTTCAAGTCTTTGCAAATTTTGGCAAAATTGACTTCCTGGTATTCACTCGATACATGATGGACCGTAGTAACCGTAGCCTGGATCACAAAAATATCTGCTCCGGCTTCCTGGGCTATCTGCCCGAAACGTTCCGCCCTTTTCGGGATGGAAGATACGGCGCAAATTACTCCGGCTTTCTTTATCTCTTTAATTCTTTTTCCGATCAATTCTTCCTTGATCGGTTCTTTGTAAATGCTTTGGATGATCTTAGTGGCATCAGCCGGGGCGGCCGCCACGATCTGTTGAATGATCTCATCCGGTTTGTCATAACGGGTTTGGATCCCTTCCAGGTTTAAAACTGCCAGGCCTCCGAGCTTACCCATTTCGATAGCAAATTTCACATCCACTACGCCGTCCATGGCGCTGGCGATAATAGGAAGATCAAATTTTAGATCCCTTATTTTCCAGGCTACATCGATCTCATTGGGATTAATAGTGAGAAGTCCCGGGACCAGAGCCACGTCATCGAAGCCATAAGCTTTCCGTGCTTCCCTGTCTCTGCCGATAAAAAAAGCCATAATAACTTAACCTCCGTTAGTTTTAGAAATTCTAATATCGAATATCGAAATCCTAAACAAATTCAAATTTACCAAATTCGAATGTTCTAAACAAAATAACCGTTTAAGTCAAATATTTGGATTTTGAACATTGTTTAGAATTTAGGATTTAGTGCTTCGAATTTGTTTCTCATTTGTGGCCGGTTGACCCAAAACCGCCTTCATTACGGCTGGTTTCATCAAGTTCGTCTACTACCTGCCACTCAATTACTTCAAATTTTTTTAAAACTGCCTGGGCTATCCTGTCCCCTTTTTTGATCGTGATCGCCTCATCGCCGGAAGCGTTAAAGACAATGATCCCGACTTCTCCCCGGTACCCGGCGTCAATAGTGCCAGGAGTATTCAGGACGGTCAGTCCCTTCTTTAACGCCATACCGCTCCGCGGACGGACCTGTAATTCGTACCCGGCCGGGACCGCGACCTTCAAGCCAGTCGGTATTAATCCCCTGGCTAGGGGCTTCAGGACAACCTCTTCGCCCATATTATACAGATCCATCCCGGCGTCACCAGGATGGCTGTATTGGGGTAATAGGACATCAGCATGCAATTTCTTTATTTTTACGATCATAATATCCTATACTCCTGCCGGAGCCATCTCCTTTTTAGATTCTACCGTAGATTCAGCAGGCTGCTTGACCGGCTGCGCCGGATTGGCGCCCGCTTGGGTCCCAAAATTAGAATAAGATTCTTTCTGGCTATGCCGGTCGCGTAGTTCACCGATCTTGGATAGGTTCCAATTATCAGTCCGGCTATAGTATCCGATGATCCGGGTAATGCCGTAAACATCTTTGGAGCCGCAACTGGGACAATCATTAACCAGCCCCCGGTTCATTTCCTGGCAATTATTACAGATGGTAAATTCCGGGGAAATAGTGATCTGCGCGGCAGAAGTATTATTCCAGGATTTTGTCACCAGGCTTAAAATAGCGCTGGGATCCGGTTTATGCTCTCCGATGAACGCGTGATTGATCGCGCCGGCTTCGATAATACTGTGGAATTTACTTTGCTTGATGATCCGGTCGATCATGGAAATAGGAGCATTGGCGGCTAAGTGAATGCTATTGGTATAATAATACTGGTCCTGCTCGATATTGCCTTTGATCACGCTGCGTGATTCCGGATACTCGCGCATGTCGATCTTGGCGAAGCGCCTGGTCGCTGATTCAGCGGGAGATTCTTCCAAGACGAACTTCAGGCCGTGTTTCTTTTCATAGTCCTTTACTTTCAGGAACATATGGGAAATGATCTTTAAACCAAGTTTGTACACATCCTCATCTTCATGCAGTTGCTTACCGGTGAGGAACTGGACACACTCGTTCAAGCCATTCATGCCGATAATATAGCTGGCTTTATCCAGGTTGATGTACGGCTTCCCGTCAGCCGCTGGCTTACCTACCTGCCAGAGCGGTAATCCTTTTCGGTTCATCAATTTAGAAATAAAAGACCGCTTCTGCAAATGAGCCTGCACAGCCAGGTCCAGGACTTTATCCATTTCTTCCAGGGCCTTGTCAATATTTCCCTTGCCGGCTTTAAAAGCCAACTGGGGCAGGTTAATGGTCACATTCTGGAAGCCGCAGAAACGCAGACTTTCCGGATGATTGATCATATAGGCGTCTTCTGCCTTGCTCAGGTCCAGTGTGGTTTTTAAGCGGCAGCACTGCGACAAGGTGACCTCATCGCGGTCAAATACAAAATAAGGCGAACCATTTTCGCTGGCGATCAGGCAGGCATGTTTGAGCAATTCAAACTGCGCCGGATCGTCAAAAGACGACTGGTTGATGTGCAGGTCCATCTTCGGGAATTCAAACATATGGCCATGCGCGTCACCGGCCCGCCAGACATCCATCATGGCTTTAGCAAAAGCCTGCACTTCTTTTTCGTATTCAGAGTATTTTTTGCCGGTATACTTGCCACCCGGACCGATAGCTTCGATATTCTTGAGGTACGACGGCACGCTCAGATGGATATTAAAATCAATAAATAAGGTTTGGCCGCCGCGGCTGAACGCATTCTGG
This sequence comes from bacterium, assembly GCA_028716025.1. Next base: position 2,821 of record JAQUQP010000044.1, read on the forward strand.
GCGCAGGAGAAAAGCAAATACTGCGCTTCCTGTTTCATTTCCAGTTCGCTCATGCCGACCAGGTACGGGGCATAGAGGACATTGGTGAAAGCTACGCCCAGCGCTCCCGCGTAATAGGCTTGCATGCTGGCCAGGAAAGTGTTCAGGTGGCCGGTCAGTGTCCGGGCATGTTTTGCCGGTACGGAACGGATGTTCAGGTTTTCCAGGTCCAGACCGTATTTCTTGATGTATTCCAGCGAATGGCTGGAACAATAGACCCTGGTCGGATATCCCAGGTCATGGAGATGCATCGCCCCTTTCAGGTGGGCATTGGATACTTCTTCGGAAAATATTTTTTCCAGGGCGTACTGTTTCAAGGTATTTTCCGCGATAGCCAGGTTGATGGCTTCAGGGCTATTCGCGGCGATATTGGAGTTCTCGCTGGATTTGGAGAAAATTAGTTCTTCCAGGTCATAGATCGGGATACCTAAAGCCCGTTGTCTTTTTAACTTGCCGTTGCGGTAACCAAGATTGAACAGTTCATTATCAACCATCTCGCGGATAAATGAAGTAGTTACCTGGCGGGAACCGCTGGCCAGGATCTTCTGTTCCACCGCGTCAGCTATCTTTTTAGCCAGTTTCTTATCGATGTTAGCTTCCTTGACCAAGGCCGCGCAGATGGCTTCTTTGTTCCAGGGCAATATTTCTTCATGGGCCGGGGTGGTGACCATGAGCGCCAGATCGGTAGCATTGGTTTTGGCCGCTACTTCTTTCCTGACTTTAAGCACCTTTCTCATGCGGGCACGTTTGTGCCGGTATAAGATAAATGCTTTAGCCGTGGCAGCATGGCCTTCTTCGATCAATACTTTCTCTACCGCATCGCCTATCATCTTGGTGGTAAGTACCTTTTTGTTGCGGTATTTCTTTTTCAGGTACGTGATCACTTCGTCAGCCAAAACTTCGGAAATGCGCCTGTTCTTGCCGCCCACTTCCTTGGCTGATTTGAAAATACCATTAACGATATTCTCTTTGCTAAAGGGTTCAGTATTGCGCTCACGCTTACGTACCTTTACGGAAAAAACAACCCCTTTTCTCTTTGCCATGTAGCGTATTGCCCCCTTTCCAGTATTATTTGTAATTATCTGATCCGGGAGTTGGCAACATACTTCTTGCAGGCCAACTCGGTTTCTCGTAAATAGTTTAGTGTATAGGGAACTAAAGTGTTCAAACTGTGATCCAGCGTCACTTCCGGGCTGAATTGCTGGATATAAAAACGCTTGCTGCCTTGCAGATACGTGGCGATCTCAACCAGGTCGTTCTTTTCCAGCATGTTGGGCACAAAAGTAGTGCGAAATTCGTAATCTATGCCGGAAGTCCGCAAAAGTTCGATGCTTTCCTTAATACGGTCCAGGTTGACCTTAGTGCCGCTAAGCTGCGTGTATTTATCATTGAGAGGAGCTTTGATATCCATGGCCACATAATCTACCAGTTTTTGCCTGATCAGGCTGCCCAGCATCTTGGGCAAGTAACCATTAGTATCCAGCTTGATCGGCAGTTCCAGCTCCTTGACTTTTTTAATGAAATCAAACAACTCATGATAGAGGCAAGGTTCTCCGCCGCTGATAACTACCCCGTCCAACCAGTCCCTTTTCTCTTTTAAGATGCGTAACACTTTGTCCTGGGATATCTCCGCGATATCAGCGTGGCTTTTCACCAGCACCCCGTTATGGCAGAACGGGCAGGAAAAATTGCAGCCGCCGACAACAATAACGGCGCTGATCCTGCCTTCCCATTCAATCAGGGAATTTTCCACGAATTTTTTAATTTTTAATTCACCCATTGTTTTAACCCAAATCCTAAATACTAATATCTAAATACCAAACCATTTCAAAATATTAAGCAGGTTTACTGACTTCGAAGAACTTTTTGAATTCCTGGCTGGTAGGTACGGTTTTTTTCCAGCGGGCCAGCTCCTGCCCGTTCTTTTCCAGGATAGTGGTCGGGAACTCCAAGGCGTCGGAATAAGCTCCCTGGCTCAAACCATCGACCGTATCCAGGTCTATATAAATTATCTCCGCCTGGTCAGACAGGCCCCAGTGATTTAAAAAGAAATTGAATTTTTCTTTGACTGCTTTGCAGGCATCGCACGTGGTTTTACCAAATATTTTAATTTTGATCACTTTCTTTTATTTCCTCCTGGTTATCCTTCTCTTTTTTAAGCTTTTTAAGTTCTTGCATAAAAGTATTAATATCTTTAAAGTTACGATGCACGCTGGCAAAGCGGATATAGGCCACTTCATCCAGTTCTTTCAGGCGCTTGAGCACTTTTTGCCCAATGGCTGAGGAGTGCACTTCCATAATGTAGTAATTATGCATTTCATATTCGATCTCACTGATAATTTTCTCGATTTTATCGATGCTGATAGGCCGTTTGTCACAGGATCGCAAAAGCCCGGCCCGGAGCTTCTCGCGGCTGAACGGCTCCCGGCGATTGTCGCTTTTGATAACCATTAACGGAACTTCCTCCAAGCGCTCATAGGTAGTGAAACGCTTCTGGCAGGCCAGACACTCTCGTCTTCTTCTGATTATGGAAGCTTCTTCCAGCGGGCGGGAGTCGATTACTTTATCATCAAGCGAACCGCAAAATGGGCACTTCAAGAGGAAATCCTTCTTTCCTGATCGCTATAACGTTACACTTTATATACCACATAAAGGAGCATGGAAAGCTTAACACACTATATCTTGTATTGTCAAGGGAAAAAATATATGTAAAATTACTGGTTTTGGCTGCTTTTTGTTTTCCAGAATTTCCGTATCAATTTATCAGTTATTTCATACGAGAACCCTTGCCTTAAGAGATAATTCTTGGCTCTCTGGATCCCCTTTTCCGCGGGAGCTTTCAGGTAACCGCGTAGTTTTCTTTTTAACGCCCTTTCGGCTAATCCCAGGTCATCTACTTTCTCTTCACTCATGACTTTAGCAATTTTATCTTTGGCCAGTTCCGGGGGTATGCCCTTTAATTTCAATTCTCTTAAGAGGATAAACTGTCCGCGCGGCTTAGAGCGGATCCTTTCACGTATATACAATTCAGTAAATTTATCGTCATCAAGATAGCGCCAGGAGTTTAGTTTAGCCAGTGCTTCTGGTATGACTGCTGGCGGATAATCCTTTTTTTTTAGTTTATCCCGCAGCTGCCAGCTGGTATAGCTTTTCCGGCTAAGCAGGTAAAGACAGTAGCGCACAGCTTTAGCGGTCAATTGTTCCATAGGAAGAGAGTCTTGTCTTTGAGAATTAGGTCTTTAAATTCCACTATCGTTTCCCACAGCCAGAGCCAGATAGCCTGGCAGGTGAGCAAGCTTTCCCGGGCAAAATCAGCTACCTGTATAGTATCAGGCACCATTAATTTTAGAATGAGAACAGCCACTATGATATTAAAAAGGGCTACTAAAGTCAAGGAAAAAACACGCCCTGTTTTTTTCACGTCAGATTGCCCTAAACTGAAAGCATAGATCAGCAAAGCTATATGAAAAGAAAAGGTAAATCCCAGGGCGAAGATAATGTAAATAAAGAACTTTTGATCTAGGTCAAAGGAGCGTAAAACGATGTAAATGATGACCACAATGAAAGTATAGAGAGGGAAAAAATATGGAGCCAGGTTAATCAGGAAATTAGTCTTGGTCAGGACGACTTTGCCACTGGTAGCCTTGACCGTAAAATCCTTCACCCGGCCTCCGAACATCAAGCTCCAGAGGGCATGGGTCAATTCGTGTCCGAAAACATAGGTGCGGATAGGCTTAAAAAAAACAAACTGGAAAAGTAAATAGCTTAGGAAACCGCCAAAAAAATAATATTGGACGCTTCCCTGATAATTGGTGAAAGCGCCCAATTGCGTTAAAAATGCCCTGAATGCGGCCAGGACCATAGGCCACAGGAGCACTCCGGCGGTTAATTTTATGAGATTTTTAGTTTTCATTCCCTGCAGTTTGCCCAGTAGTAAGTTGTTGATTGTTACTTCCTAACCCAATACCTAAAGACCTAGTACTTTAAGAGTTCTTTAATTTCCACGGCTGCCGCGTTCATTTGCTTATGTAGTAATTTAACATCACATTGTCCCTGGTTCTGCCCGATATCCATATAAACCTCAAACAACCGGTTGACCATTACTTCTTCGATCTTGCCCCACTGGCTTAAGACCGGATAATACCTGACCTGTTTCAGGATGTCGTTGAAGGCCACAAAACGCGGATTGGTCAGGAAATAATGGGTATTAAAAGCTTTCTTGACCGCCGGTATGGCGCCGCAGGATTTGGCATAGTATATCTGGGCCTCTACCCCGGTCAGAAAGCGCATGAACTCCCAGGCTTCTTTAGGATACAAAGAATTTTTCATGATACCCAAGGCACTGCCGCCGCCGAAAGAAAAACTTCCTTTCGGGCCGGTCGGAAAATTTGTAGCCAGGCAATGCTTGGCAATATCAATATTATAAAATGATTCGGTATAGGCCATACTGAAAACATCAATAACGTTGGTAACACAGATGGCATAAGATCCCTGGAAATATTCCAGAGTAAGCTGGGCGCAATCCAATCCCAGGCAATGCAATGGTATCAATCCCTGGCTGAACAAGTTAAAGAAAAATTCCAGGCCCTTTAAAGTAGCTTCACTGTTAACCACTACTTCTTTTGTTTCTTCGTTAAAAATATCCCCACCGGCCGCCCAGACAAAGGGCATGACGTTATGCAGTAATTCACCGCACTTGGCTCCGCCTCCCATGCCCAAGGCCGGCACTTTTTTACCTTTTACATCCAGGTTATTGATCTTGCCGCAGGTGCTGACAAAGCTATCCCAGGTAGATAAGTCCTTGATCGATAGTTCTTTTTTTTGCAGGATATCTTCCCGGTAATAGAGACCACGGACATCGATAAACCAGGGTAAGGCGTGGATTTCACCAGTACCCGGCTGGACACAGGTCTTGAACATGTTAGCATCAAAAGCTTCAGCGCCGCCTACTTCTTTTAAATTGTTGTTAAGCCCTAAAAGATAACCTTGCTGGCCGAGATAGCCAACCCAGGTAGAACCTATCTGCACCACATCCGGCGCCCGGTTACTGCCTTTGGTGCTTAATAATTCTTCCCAGACCGTATTCCAATGTTTCAATTCAAGATTGATCTTAACCTGCGGATGGTCTTTCTCGAACAAGTCTACAAAAAGAGTGATCACATCGTTCATGTAGCTGTTGTTACTGGAGATGAACCAAACATTCAAAATGATGCGCTCGTTCATGATACCTCCGGTTAATTTTTAAAAGTCAGCAGTATCCCCCACAGGATCAAAAACAATCCGCAGGCCTGGCCCAGTATTTTACGTCCTCTATCCAGGTTTTGCCTATACCTGGCTAACAAGCTGGAAGAAAATCCTCCCAACAGCAGTACAATAATAATGTTGCCCAGGCCAAAACAGCCGGCATACATCAGCCCCTGCCAAGGGGATGTCGATTTAACGGCAATATAAGTTAATATACCGATCAGCGGTAAGCAAGGAGCAAAACCCAGCAATATACCTAAAATAAACATACTTTTATGGTTCTTGTCAATAAAATATTTAATAAATCGGTCGCAGTACCGAACAGAAATCCCCCGACCGATCATAATGAGCGCCCCTAAAATAATAATAAATCCCGCGGCGCAGGCTTTGATAACGACAGGTATAAGAGCGGCCGGTCCAAATTTATCCAGCCAGCGGATCGACCAGCCAGCCAGGAAACCCAGGACCAGATAAGCGGCTAACCTGCCGGTGACAAATAAGATCGTGGCGGTTATCCCCTGTGTTCTATCTTTGGCTGTCACCGTTAAGAGCGGCAATAAAACAGGCGCGCAGGAAAGCAAGCAGGGCCCGGCACCGGCGGTAAAACCAGTGATAAATAATTTCAAGCATTCTATCCACATCGTCTGGCAGATCCTATTAATTTTCTTTAAAAACTTGCGCGCTAAAGATATACAACTCGGTGTCTTTATTTTTCCAGGCATCTTCCGGCAATCCCGCCTTCTGGGAACAAAGTTCATTCAGGAACTCTTCCTTGCTCCAGCCTGTTTCTACGGCTACCTGAGGCAGGAATACCCCGCCGCAACCACCTTTCCTGACAATGACACCATGAGTGCCTAAAATTATTTCGGCCGGATCCTTAACCCGTTCCGGCACGGTTAAAACAGATATTTCTATCTCCAGCTGGGATAATTCTTCCTTGGTGACCGGCGGGAACCGGGGGTCACCGGTAGCAGCTTCGATAGCCATTTTACTTACCGCCTGGTATAGTGGTTCAATAGGCATGATATACCCGATGCAGCCGCGCAGTTGATGCTTTTTATTCAGAGTGACAAATACCCCTCTTTTTTCTTTAAGCGAGGGGTCGGTTATTTTAAAATCAGGTACCGTGCCGGAAGCAATATAGGATTCAATGGTCTTTCTGGCGATCTTCAAGAGTTCTTGCTGCTGGCTTTTATTGATCATCGTTTTCTCCTTGTTAGCCGCTTTTTTGTCTGTATAGATCACCGCTGCCCCGTATCCGACAACGCGATCCAGGTCACCGGTCACATCCCCGCTGGTAGCGTATTTTAATATCTTTACTTTAGCCGGCCCTTTTAACCGGGCTACTTCCAGGGCCGTAAGGACCGCGCCCCGGCCGCAAAGTCCGCAGGATCCGGCAGCCAGCCCGGCGTTTAATCCCGCAAGATCCTGCTTTTCCAACAACGCCAGGGCCAGCATATCCAGGGTCCTGGCTTTTTCCCGCGCATAATAATGGCTCATATCGGTAGAAGCTATTATCAAATACTTTTTCCGCGGGTCGCAATGTTTAACGATCGCCTGGGCCAACAAGTCGCAATTAGCGAGCGTCGGATCACTCAGCAGGATCGGCACGATCTTAAAATTACGTAATGTTTTTTGCAAAAAAGGCAATTGTGCTTCTAAAGAATGCTCTTTTTGATGAGCTTGGTCAGCGCAGGTGAAAAGTTTATTTTCCGCGGCAATAGCTTTAGCCAAGGCTGAATCAATGGCTACTTTTCCCAGCGGCGTTTCCCAGGCGCCGGCAGTATAGATACTGGCCACATTCAGGAACTCATGATGGCTGGGCCCGATCAAGATAACTGTATCATAAGTATTATTGGCCAATAATTTATAGCCATAGGCGGCAATAAGTCCGCTATAGACATAACCGGCATGCGGTACGATCAAGACTATTATATCTCCCTTGATCGCCTGGGCAGGCACCTGATCAAAATAATATTCGATAAGAGAATTCAGCTCAGCAGGATCAGCCGGGTAAAAAGCACCGGCTACGGCCGGCGGGCGGGAAGGCTCATTACTTTTCCCTGCACAGCCAGCGGCTATACTGCAAATAATTATGAATGCCAGGAAAATTGACACGCTGCCTTGCTTCATAAGTTCCACCTGCCGGCAATAAATTCCCCGCAATAAGCGCACGCGCCATTGGCGATATGCATCTCGAGAATATTATATCCTACCCGCTTGATAACCGCTTTATGGCATTTTGGGCAATAGGTATTCTCTCCTGGATGCCCTACTACATTACCGATATAAACGTAATGCAGGCCTTCTTTCAAAGCAATATCCCGGGCCATTTCTAAAGTTTTTATTGGTGTCGGTGATACATTTTTCAGCTGATAGGTAGGATAAAAGCGGGAAAAATGGATAGGCACATCAGGTCCCAGATTAGCGATGATCCATTGGCACATTTTACGGATATCTTCCGGCCGGTCATTTTCCTGGGGTATGACCAGGTTAGTGATCTCCAGCCAGACTTTTTTTTGTTTAAGAATGACCAGCGAATCCAGGACCGGCTGGAGACGGGCGCCGCACATTTTCAGATAGTATTCGTCGCTAAATCCCTTCAGGTCAATATTAGCCGCGTCCAGGTATTTACACAGTTCTTTTAACGGCTCAGGATTGATATAACCATTGGAGTGATAAACATTCTTTATACCCCTCTTCCTGGCCAATTTACAGATAGCCAGCATATATTCATAGAAATTAGTGGGTTCAGAATAAGTATAAGCTATCACTTTGCATTTTTCTTTGATCGCCTGGTTGACCATATCCTTTGGTGATAATGAATAATTATCCGTTTCCAAGGGAGAGACTTGCGATATTTCCCAATTTTGGCAGAATTTGCAGCGCAGGTTACAACCGGCGCTGGCCAGGCTGAAAGCGGCCGCAGCCGGATAATAATTGAAGAAAGGTTTTTTTTCTATCGGATCGATATGTATTGAACAGGGAGCGCCATAGCCTAGAGCATATAAAGTGCCGTCGATGTTTTTACGGGCGCGGCAGAAACCAAGTTCTCCGCTGCCGATCAGGCATTGCCAGGGGCAAAGCCGGCACTGTACCTTTTTCCCGGATAATTGGTCATAATACCGGGCGGCTTGGTAGTTTAAAGGCTGGCTGGAATATGCCTGCCAGGCTGAAAAACAGGCACTCAAAGCAAACAGGATAAATAGTAGAGCGCGACGTTTTTCTTTCGCCTGATTCGTTGTTTTCATTATTCCATTCCTGCGGGACTAGAGTTTTTCCAGGGAGTATCTTCTTTCACCCAGCCCGAGTAGTGCGGCGTGATTTAATTGATCGGCCCAATTAATAGGCGGCCATACTTCTTTGAAGAGATCACGTCCGGCTGCCTGGTTGACCAGGTCAGCGCTGGCCTGGTCTATGCTGACCGGATCCAGGGAAGCGACAATACCGATGTCGGCCAGGAGCGGTTTATCCTTGGGCTGGGATGGATAGCAATCACAGTAGGCGGTAATATGATTGAGGAAATTCACATAAAGGCATTTATTTATTTTGTTAGCTACTGCCCCGGCGGCATATTCGGCAATTTTTTCCTGGACCGTGGTGTAGGTCTCGTTCCAGGTGATCTGCACGGCATGAAAAGCACAGGATAATATACAATCACCGCAACCGATGCATTTTATAGGATCTATGGCCGCCTTGTTATTTACCAATTTAATAGCCTGGGTCGGGCACCATTTAAAGCAACCGCGGCAAGCGGTGCATTTTTGCGGATCAATAACGGGCAAAACGCTATTATGCATTTCGTATTTCCCGGCTTTAGCCCCGCAGCCCATGCCCAGGTTTTTCAACGCTCCGCCAAAGCCGCTAAGTTCATGCCCTTTAAAATGCGACAGGCAAATCAGGCTATCGGCGTAATATATATCCTGGGCGATCTTCACGCTGGAAAAGTGTTTGCCTTTTACCGCTACGCTCTGGTAACTGTTGCCGCGCAGGCCGTCAGCGATGATCACCGGCACCCCGCAATCTTCAATAGTAAATCCATGTTCAGCGGCTACCAGGCTGTGGTTGACCGCGTCAGACCTTTTCCCCTTATAGATCGTCGAGGCATCGGTCAAGAAAGGAATTGCCTGCTGTTTTTTAACTAGTTCGACAACCGGTTTAACCCAGGCCGGCCGGATATAACCGATATTGCCTTGCTCGCCAAAATGCAGTTTAATGGCCGTGAAATTATCCTTATGGATCACTTCCCGCAGACCGCTTTTCAGCACTAGTTCCGGCAACCGCCCAACATCCTTAAAATCTAATAAAAATACTTTAGACATAGATCCTGTTCTGTTATTTACTGTTATGTTTGCCTAATAAATCAATAAAAACTGACACGATCTGGGGATCAAAGTGCGATCCGGCTTCTTTCCTGATTATCTGGATAGCTTCTTTTTTCTTAAAAGCTTTGCGGTACGGCCGGTTGGAAGTAAGCGCCTGGTAAACGTCCGCCAGGGCGATGATCCGGGCGCCGACCGGTATTTCATCCCCTTTTAGACCGGAGGGATACCCTTTTCCATCCCACCGTTCATGGTGATGCACTATATAAGGCAGGAGTCCGTGCAGTAACTGGATCGGCCTGATAATATCCGCGCCGATCAACGGATGTTTCTTTATCTCATTGAATTCCTTACCGGTAAGCTTACTTGGCTTCAGGAGTATTTTCTCGCTGATACCGATCTTACCCAGGTCATGGAGGATCGATGCCTGTTTGATCAATAAGATGTCTTCTTTCGGCAGCTTCAAGGCTTTGGCGATGTCAGTGGCAAAATTCACAGTTTGTTCCACATGTTCCCCGGTGTAGTGATCCTTTAATTCGATGGTCCGGGCAAAAGCGAAAATAGCTTCAATTAAGCTTTGATTGGCCCGTTTATTCAAACGATCCATTTTTTCTTTTAAATATTTCAGCGTTGGGCCCTTCTTATTCATCGTCTCTTTTTTTAAGTGGCTGGTATCCAGGGATGAATAGACGCGATTACCGCCAAATTCTTTGGCTTTAAGCAATATATGGTCGGCTTTTTCCAGGAAATCAGCCGCTTTGGTCATTTTTTGTTCAGGATACGAAACCACGGCGATGCTAAGCTTTAATTTGACTTTTTGCTTTTTATTGCCGAAAGCAGTGTCATTGACCTTGTCCAACAGCCGCTGGCCCAGATCGATCGCCGATACCCGGTCCAAGCCGGACGCGATGATAATGAACTCTTCGCCGCCAAAACGGATGACCGGATTGTAATGGCGGATCCCGTGTTTTAGTAAAACAGCTAATTGCTTTAGAACGATATCTCCAAAACTA
>JAQUQP010000045.1 GCA_028716025.1 bacterium
TGGCCGTTTAATTGACGAACCAACCAGCGGTGGATCGATAAAACTCTGGTGATTGGCACAGCTCAATGCTGGCCCGTTAGGTGGAATATTTTCCGCACCCACGACTTTGAGCCGGAAACCCAGGGTAAATATTAATTTAAATAAACTGTGCCCTAAAAAATAAAGCATCAATACTCCTAGCGAGACAGTGAGCTATATACAGTTTTCATTTTTTCCATAATTCTGTTCACTACTTGTTCGGGAGTCAGTTTGCTGGAATCAATAACAATGCTTCCTTTGGCTTTTTTCAGCGGGCTGACGGCCCTGGTTTTGTCTTTATGGTCCCTGATCTTAATATCTTTTAAAATATCGCTCAAACCGGCTTTGACCCCGCGGGCTTTGAATTCCAGGAATCTTCTCCTGGCTCGCTCCTGCGCCGAGGCATCCAGGTAAAATTTAAAATCAGCTTTGGGAAATACCTTAGTCCCGATATCGCGGCCTTCCATCACGATCCCGCCGTGCTGTCCGATCTTTTGCTGTATTGCGACCATAATACGCCGGATCCGGGGATTATCAGCAATATAACAGATATTGGCGGTAACCTCAGGCGTACGGATAGCTTTTGTCACTGGCTTGCCGTTCATGAACAATTTCACCTGGCGCTGATGTTTTTTAAAACATAACTTTGTTTTTTTTGCCAGAGCAACCAATTTTTTATCGTCTTGTAAAGAGAATCCCGCCCGCATTGCCGCCCAGGTTATGGACCGGTACATCGCACCTGAATCAATGTACACATATCCCAATTTTCCGGCAAGTATCCTGGCGATGGTGCTTTTGCCGGCGCCAGCCGGGCCATCTATGGCGATCACAAAAGAATTCTTTTTCACGCGGATATCTTCCTGAACAGTTTTTCAAAACCTGGGAAAGATGTATTAATACACGCTGTATCCCTGATCACTGTTTTTCCTTCTGCCGCTAAGGCTGCCACAGCCAGGCTCATGGCTGTCCGGTGGTCACCAAAACTATTGACGACTTTGCCTTTCAATTTAGCCGGACCGTAAATAACCAATCCGTCTTCTTGTTCCTTAATATCTACACCCATCTTCCTTAGCTGCGAAGCCATAGACTTTATCCGGTCAGTTTCCTTTACGCGTAGCTCTTTGGCCCCGCGTATAACGGTTTTCCCCTGGGCCAATGCCGCAGCTACAGCCAGGACAGGTATTTCATCTATAATATTGGGAATTATCTTTCCGGCAATAGTTATACCGCGTAAACGGCTAGAACATACTTCTAAGTCTGCCACTGGCTCAGCGCCGAAATCCCGTTTATTCTTAATCGCGATCTTTGCGCCCATTTTTTTAAGCACGGCAATGATCCCGTTCCTGGTAGGATTGATGCCAACATTTTTGATCACTATCCGAGAACCAGAAATGATACAAGCAGCTACCAACAGAAAAGCAGCAGATGAAATATCTCCCGGCACAATGATCTTATTTCCTTTTAAACTGGTACTTCCTTGGATAGTTGTTTTTAATCCTTTTTTGCTGATCTTGGCTCCAAGATAGGCCAGCATCCTTTCGGTATGGTCTCGGGTAGGTACTGGTTCAATAACGCTGGTTTTGCCGGTGGCGTATAATCCCGCTAGGAGGATGCATGATTTTACCTGGGCACTGGCTACCGGCAAAATATATTGGATACCGTGCAAATTGCCGCCAGAAATGCGCAAGGGCGCTAATTCATCATTAACCGCTTTAATCCTTGTGCCCATAGCGCGAAGCGGAGCGATCACCCGTTTCATTGGGCGGCGGCGCAAGTATTTATCCCCGGTTAGGATAGACGTAAATTCCTGTCCAGCCAGGATACCGCTGATCAAGCGCATGGTCGTAACGGAATTCCCGCAGTCAATCGGCTTTTTCTGCGCCTTCAGGCCACGTAAACCCTGACCGTAAACAATTAAAGCTTTTCCGCGAGTGGAGAACTTTATTCCCATCTGCAGAAAAGCTTTTTTTGTATTTAAACAATCTTCGCTTTCCAAAAAATTAAAGATGCTACTTTTCCCTTCGCTCAAAGCCGCAAACATTACAGCCCGATGCGAAATTGACTTATCTCCCGGAACGGTCACCGCGCCTTTTAATCTATCAACCTGCTTCACCATCAACTGTTGCATCATAATTTACTAAAACATCCGATCCCGTGTTTGTTTGGCTTGCGCAAACAAACTAAACACTTGTTTTCTCTTATTAGCTTTGAGCGCGCTGATCATACGGCTGGTCAGGCGATTAAATTCGGCTAAAGCTTTTATGATCTCTCGCTTATTCATTAGGGAAATATCCACCCAGATCTCAGGCGAAGAAGACGCGATGCGCGTCATATCACGGAATCCTCCGGCAGTAAGATTAATGGTATTCTTATTTTTACGATTTTGGATAGCCAGGTAATTAACTAAATTGGCGGCGAGTAAATGAGGCAAGTGGCTGGTAATAGAAACGATCTGGTCATGCTTTTTAGGATCGAGCAACATAACCTTAGCTCCGGTCAAGCTGAACAAGTGATGCAAGAGAGACATTTCTTTTAAGGGGGTATGATTACCAGGAGTCAAGATCCAAGCCGCATTTTTAAATAAACCGCTTTGGGCATTACTAATACCAGCTTGCTCACTACCAGCCATAGGATGCCCGCCGATAAAATGAATCTTTTTGGCCCGCAGGATCTTTTCTGCCATTTCTACTACCGGTGCTTTTACACTGCCTACATCTGTAACAATACAACCATTTTTCAAAGCTGGCAATATTCTTTTAATCGTCGAAGCGATCAACCCGACCGGTGTACAGATCACTACCAGGTCAGCGTCTCTGACGCCAGTCTGGAAATCAGTCGTAAACTCATCTATGGCTTTAAGTTGCCTGGCTTTTTTAAGTTTCTCGGAATGCCGGCCGATACCAATCACTTTTTTTACTGCTCTGCTGTTTTTTAAAGCCATACCCAGTGACCCGCCGATCAATCCCACCCCGATTATCGCAACTGTTTTTATCTTCTGCATATTGATCTGCCTTTTTTATCAACTTATTTTTAACTGCCATCCGCGAGCTCCGATAGGATATTGGAGCGGACTGCGAACCGCGAACGGTTTTTAAATTGTCCGTCCCACTGCTTTAGCTACTGGTTTCAATTCTGCCATCATTTTAGCGAAATCAGCCGGCAGGAGCGATTGGGCCCCATCACTAAATGCTTTTTCCGGTTCTGGATGCACTTCCACCATTAAACCATCTGCTCCGCAGGCTATCGCCGCTTTACACAACGGACTCACGTATTTTCTGACCCCGGTGCCATGGCTCGGGTCTACGATCACCGGTAGATGGCTTAGTTCCTTGATCACCGGCACAGCATTCAGATCCATAGTGAACCTGGTCGCGTCTTCAAATGTCCTGATGCCCCGTTCACAGAGCATCACATTGTAATTACCACGCGATAAAATATATTCCGCGCTCATTAATAATTCTTTGATCGTGGAAGACATGCCGCGTTTCAACATTACCGCTTTTTTCGTCCGTCCCACTTCTTTAAGCAAATCAAAATTCTGCATATTACGAGCACCGATCTGTAAAATATCGGCATATTTGGCAATAAGGTCCACCTGCCGTGTATCCATCACTTCAGTGACGATTAGCAATCCGGTAAGCTTCCTGGCTTCAGCCAGGAATTTCAATCCTTTTTCACCCAAGCCTTGGAAAGCGTACGGTGAGGTTCGCGGCTTAAAAGCGCCGCCGCGCAAAATCGTGGCCCCGTCTTTTTTTACTTTTTTGGCAATCTCAATGAGCAGCGCTTTATTTTCCACCGAGCAGGGACCGGCCATCATGACGATCTTATCGCCGCCGATCTCCACATTACTTATCTTAATGACGGTTTTCTCTTTTTTAAATTCACGACTCACTAGTTTGAAAGGTTTAGTGATCGGGGTGATGGATTCAACCATGAACATAGCTTCAAAGATATCCCGGGTGAGGATGGCATTTTCACCGATCACACCGATAACCGTTCTTTCGCTGCCCCTGGAAAGATGCGGCGTGAATCCCAATTCCTTTATTTTTCCAACGACATGGTCAATGCCTTGCTTGGTCGTACCTGGTTTCAAAGTAATAAACATTTTTCAACGGTCTCTGAATCAAATCTTTTTGCTACTGTGAAATAATCTTTTTGGCTACAACTGCTTCATTTGCTCTTTACATATCACTCCGTAGATATGCTCGTCGCTCATTCATTGTTTCGCTCAAAATAATTATTTCTCGCTACGCAAACGAATTATTCAGAAACCTTTCCTCCTTTTAGGAAATCAGTTTTTTTAAAGTCGAGATGAATCTTTTATTTTCTGCCGGCAATCCGATCGTCACCCGTATGCATGTAGGAAGTTTATATTCCCCCATGGGACGCACGATTACTCCGCTGGCCAGTAACTTACGGCTGATCTCCGCTGCCTCGCGTTTCAAATCGATTAAAACAAAATTAGTGGCGCTGGGAATATAGGCTACTGATAACCTGTCCAGGTCCCGGTATAGCTTTTTTCTTTCTTTTTTAACCAGGGCGCGGCCTTTTTTAACTTGCCTGTTATCATCCAGACTCGCTTCAGCAGCTACTTGAGCCAAAGAATTCACGTTAAACGGCGGGCGCACCCTTTCCAGGAAAGAGATCAGTTTTTCTCCGGCTAGTCCATATCCAACCCGCAGTCCGGCCAGGGCATAGATCTTGGAAAAGGTCCGCAAGATAATAATATTCTTTCCTTGACGGAGATACGACAGGGTCTGGGGGTAATCATTTTGCGTCGCATATTCGTAGTAGGCTTCATCAAAAACGACGATGATATCTTCCCTCAATCCCTGAAAGAACCCGGCCAATTCCGCATCTGTTACATAGGTACCCGTAGGATTATTCGGATTAGCTATAAAAATAACCTTAGTATGAGACGTAACCGCTGCCTTCATGCCGGCCAGATCATGCTTATAATCTATGCTGGGTACCGGCACAACCCGGCAACCCATCAAGTCCCCGGCCATTTTATACCGGATAAACCCGTCGGCAGAAACAATGATCTCATCTTCAGGATTTAAAATAGTTTTTCCAATAATCTCAATTAATTCATCAGAGCCATTGCCTAAAATTATATTAGAAGGCCGTAAACCCAGTTTTTTTGCGATTTTCTGTTTTAGAAGTATTCCACTACCCTCTGGGTACAGAAAAACGTTTTTAAGCGCCTTTTTGACCGCCTGGAGAGCTTTTGGTGATGGGCCAAGCGGGTTTTCATTAGACGCCAGCTTAATGACATCTTTCAATCCTAACTCCCTTTTTACTTCGGCGATCGGTTTACCGGGTATATATGGTTGGAACTGTAGAATATTTTTCCTGACCAGTTTTTCGATCATGACACCGTCCTTAAAAAATAATCAACGTCCTTTTTCCTCTTGTTGAACGTTGATCGATCCAGTTTTTGCTTTTTCTCTCAACTCTCAACTATCCACTGTTTCTGGCCTTGCCTGGCAACGGCTTTCAGTCTTTTCTATCAATTCTAGTGAAGTGTAGTATCAGAATCATCTTCTCGCTTTTCTCTAATGCCCATCTTGCCAAAATATATGTTAAAAGATACTCCATAAAAAGGCATTTTATTATTCCAATTGGCAAAGACAATCGTTCCAAACCCCACATATGGGAATGATTCAAAAGTACCTATTGCCTGTAATTCAATTGGAATACCAATCGTTGTAAAATTTTCACGGCTTTTAAATTCGGTATAACTAAACAAACCAAAAAAATCTCGAACTATTTTGTCGTATTTATAATAACCGGAAATTCGACTGATGCCTAAAGAAAGTGAAACCGCTTGAGTATTTTGCTGGCCTAAAACACCATAAAGTATTCCTATATCATCTATTGAACTGGGGATGTCTCCATCATGATAAGAATGTAAATTACGCAAAGAAAATAAACCTTTACTGGTATTATAAGAAACTCCATAAAGTCCAGACCATCCTCTAGTATCAGATCCTTTTATACGATTATTAATCCTACCATAACCTGCTCCTCCATAAATCCACCACAAACCATTTGGGGCAAGGCTCATAAATTGTTTGTTCTTTTCTGCAGCGAAAAGATTTTTGTTTAATACTATTATGAACAATAAAATACCTATTGTCTTAACTACAAACATCCGTGACTTCAACAACTAATCCGCCTTATATTTTTTAATGCTGGTGGCCTTTTTTCTCACTGCCAACCGCGAGGCCACCTTGTGGCCGGACCGCGAACCGCCAACAGCACTTACTCTTCGCCAATAGGATATGACCCGAGCACTTTCAGGAACAGACATTCCTTTTCCAGTTCATCGAGCGCTTTTTTAATATTTGCGTCTTCCCGGTGACCAATAAGATCGACAAAAAAGACGTATTCCCAAGCTTTCTTCTTGGTCGGACGGGATTCGATCTTGGTCAGGTTTATCCCGGCTTTACGGAATGGCAACAACATATCATACAGCGCCCCGACCCGGTCTTTGATGGAAAACAGGATCGAGGTTTTATCTTCGTTGCTTTTAGCACTGTCATTCTTGCCGATCACCAAGAAACGGGTATAATTATTCGTCAAGTCCTCAATACGCGAGACCAGGATATTCAAATTGTACATTTCTGCCGCTACCGTACTGACGATCGCGGCGCTTTTCACATCCTCGGCTGCCAACTGTGCTGCTTTGGAATTAGATTCCACTTCTATAACCTTCACCTGGGACATTTTTTCTTCCAGGTAGTTTCGACACTGCGCCACGGTTTGCACATGTGAATATATTTTTTCGATCCTATCGATCGTCGTGCGGGAGGCCAGGTTATGATGGACTTCTAAAAGCACCTCCGCGCAGATCTTCAGGTCTGAATCCATGAACATATCCAGAGTATAATTAACCATTCCCTCAGTCGTATTCTCGACCGGAACCACACCGTAATCCGCCCTGCCCTTTTCCACTTCATTAAAAACATCGCCAATACTTTTGGCTGAGACATACTGGGCCTGCCGCCCGAAGTTCTTGATCCCGGCCAGGTGCGTGAAAGAGGCTTCTGGCCCAAGATAAGCAATGGATAATTTCTTTTGCAGCAACAAAGATGTTTTTATTATTTCCCGGAAAATATTTTTTAATTCGTCAGTCGGCAAAGGTCCTTTGTTCTTTTTGATCAGATTGATCAGTATTTCCTTTTCACGATTAGGAGCATAAACGTCTTCCTTACGTAATTTCTTGGCTTTGCCTACCTGCCGGGCGATCTTCAACCGCTCATTGAGCAAATCCAGTATCCCTACATCTAGTTTATCGATCTTATTCCGTAATTTCTTTAAATCCATCTTATCCTCTTTTTCTATCAACTATCAACTGTGAACTATTAACTTTTATTTAAATCCTCAAGCATCGGCAGATCCGCCAGGGAAGCCAAGCCGAAATACTGCAGAAATTCATCACTGGTTCCATACAATAAAGGATGTCCAAGCACTTCCTTACGTCCGGTAATACGTACCAGCCTCTTTTCCAGTAGGTTATGAATAACCCCGCCGGAATCTACACCGCGGATATGTTCTACCTCGGCCCGGGTCAAAGGTTGTTTGTAAGCGATTATAGACAAGGTTTCCAGGGCTGAATTAGAAAGCTTGTACACATCTTTGGTCTTCGCCAGTTTATCCAGCCAGACAGCATATTCTTTTTTAGTGCATAGCTGCCAGCCGTTGGCGATTTCCACCAGCTGTAGAGCGCTGCTCCTGTTCTGGTAATCAGCTGCCAGTTCAGTCAGGGCTTCACGGACCTGCTTTTTATCCAGTTTTTGCCCGCTATAGTCTATACCGATGATCTCTTGTATTTTATCCAGTTCCAGCGGGTCGCTGGTGACAAACAGCAAAGCTTCAATTACGGATCTCAGTTCTACGGTTGGCTTTTGTTCCGTCACTGGCTCTGGCTCGGTAATTGTTCCTGTCTCTGCCACTGGCATATTTTCTGTTTCAATTGATTCACTGCTATTCGTAGTTACTGGTTCACTGTTACTTGCTTCTACTGCTTCTTCTATAACTGTTTCAGTTTCCACTGGTACGCTTTCTTTTTCTACTAATTCATTGTTACTCGCAGTGACTGGCTCACTGTCATTCGTATTGACTGCTTCTGTAGTTACTTCTCCATTTGCAACAGTCGTCTGGGTGGTTTCTTCCTGAAGTATTTCGTCCATGCCCATCTCCCCTTACACTGTATTTTTATTATACTAAATGCAATTCTTCTTGCACCGTCGGTTGTGTTGAAAGCGCGGTTGCCGCGTTCAAGTTCTTGAAGATCCGGATCTTATCAAACAACCTGGTTTGCAGGATCCTGATCTCTTTCATTTTTATCAGCTCCAGCATGGCCAGGAAGGTTACTACCATTTCCATCTTGGTCGATTCTGGAGTAAATATATCTTCAAAGGATAAGGATTCTTTTTCCATTAACTTTTCCCTGATTATACGTACCCGTTCTTCGATTTTTACTTCTTCCTGGATTATTTCCCGGACCGTAGTCTTACTTGATTTTAACACATTTTTGAAAGCATCCAATAAATCAAAAAGGCTGGCTTCGATAATATATTCTTCGTCGCCGGAATGTTCTATTTTTTGTTGCGGCCTGGTGAATACTTGCTGTTGCTCTATTTCCTTTTCTTCCAGGACTTTCGCCACTTCCTTAAACCGCTTGTATTCCAAAAGTTGACGCACCAATTCCTGGTAAGGGTCCAGTTCTTCACTGTTTTCCTCTTCTTTAACCGGTACCGGCAAAAGTTTGCGTGATTTGATCTGTAACAAGGTCGCGGCCATCACCAGAAATTCACCGGCAATATCCAGGTTCAGCATTTTCAACATTTCCAGGTATTGCAGATATTCTTCGGTGATACGGGACACCGGGATATTATAAATATCTATTTCCTCTTTTTTGATCAGGTGCAGCAACAGGTCCAGCGGCCCTTCGAAAATCTCTAATTTGACTTGATAAGTCACTATTCTCTCCTGATAAGAGTTTTATTTCAAGCGGACTGCTTTTTTCACTTCATCCATAGTCGCCCGGGCAAACTCCCGCGCTTTGGTCGTCCCTTCATGCAATACTTTGTCTATATACGGCAGGTCCTGTTCGAACATTTTTCTCTTTTCCTGGACCGGGGCCAGGAATTTCAGGACATTTTCCAGCAGTATTTTTTTACATTCGACACAGCCGCGCTTGCCGGTAACACATTTCTCTTTGATCTCTGCCAGCTGTCCCGGAGAAAATATTTTGTGATAGGCAAATACCGAACATATATCCGGATGCCCCGGATCAGTCGGCCGCAACCTCTGTGGGTCGGTCACCATAGCCATGATCTTGTGTTTGATCTCATCCTGGCTGTCGGCAATATAAATAGCATTATTATAGCTTTTACTCATTTTTCGGCCGTCAGTGCCCAGCAGCCGCGGCACGTCAGTCAGCAAAGCTTGCGGTTCAGGCAGGACATTGCCGAAAAACTGGTCAAAGCGCCGGACTATTTCCCTGGTCAACTCTAAGTGCGGCAGCTGGTCTTCCCCGATAGGCACTACTGAGGCTTTATACAAAGTAATATCAGCAGCCTGCAAGACCGGATAACCTAAAAACCCATAAGTAGAAAGATCTTTGCCTTTGATCTCATGCATTTGTTCTTTATACGTCGGGCAACGCTCCAGCCACGATACCGGCGTGATCATGGACAGGATCAAATGCAGCTCACTGTGCTCCGGTATACGGGATTGTACCAGCAGCGTTGACTTCGCCGGGTCAATTCCGCACGCCAGCCAGTCGATCACCATTTCTCGAACGTTTTCCTGCATCTTGCTGGTGTCTTCATATTCACTGGTCAAGGCATGCAGGTCAGCCACCATATAATAGCACTGGTATTCATCCTGCAAACGGACCCAGTTCTTCAGCGCTCCCAGGATATGGCCGATATGTAGTTTCCCCGTCGGTCTCATCCCGCTTAATATTCTTTTTTTCGCCATTTAAAACGCCCCTTTGGGCAATAATAAAAAAGCCACCTTGTAAGCTAGAGGAAAAATAATACTGTTAAAAAATCCTAACCACATTAAAGCAAAGATCAGGATAATGCCATACCTCCGCATAGTCGACTCATACACATAGGCCATTCTTGCCGTTAAAAATCCCGTGATCACATGGGAACCGTCCAGCGGAGGCACCGGCACCAGATTAAAAAAAGCGAATACTAAACTAAAGATCACCAGCAC
Source organism: bacterium (assembly GCA_028716025.1). The sequence continues at coordinate 10,258 of JAQUQP010000045.1, forward strand.
ACCAAATATTCCGCCCAATATCCCTGGATCCATACCTCCGGCTATCATCGCACGTAAGATCCCGGCGCAGATAATAGCTGTCAAGATATTTGCTCCCGGCCCGGCCAGCCCTACCTTCACTGTATCCCATTTGGGATTATGGAAATTAAGAGGATTGATCGGTACCGGTTTAGCCCAGCCAAAAACAAACTTGCCGTTGGTCATCATCCACAACATCAGTGGTACTATGATCGTGCCAATAATATCGATATGGGCTAGTGGATTTAGGGTTAGCCGTCCCAGGTACCTAGCTGTAGAATCACCACACTTTTCAGCCATTAAACCATGGGCATACTCGTGGATAACCAGGCAGAAAAAGAAAATGGGCAGAGATATTAAGAAGTTTTCCATGATAGGTTACCTTATATCAACTTTTCGGATAATTGTCAACGACAAATTGTATTTCTTGTTCCCTGGATTTAACTGTCCCCTCCAAACGCGCGCGTAAGACGCCTTTAAGGATTTCCCTGAATTGCGGTCCCGGGGTATAGCCCAGTTTTTGCAGGTCATCGCCGGTAATAGCTAATTTCACCCTGCTCAATTTGTTCAGGAAATCAGCAGTCCTCTTCCGGTATAAAGTACTGCCGGTTTTGGCCATCTGGTACAGCAAAACCTCCACTGGAGTGGACATGAAATATTCATACATGACCATCGCTGCCAGGTTGCTGTTAGTGCTGATCTGCTCCAATATTTCCGGTACATGTGATTTAGCCTTGAGCATCACTTGTGCTTCTTCTTTCATGAATTTGAACCTGCTGATCACCTCCCTGGTCTCATCCAGGGACAGGTCATCGATCAGGATCAGGAAATATACCAGCCATTTATCAATGGGCCGGTCTGCCAGCGGCAAAGTAAAAAGGAAAAGATTATCTTCCATGGCCAGGAACATTTTCTCTGTTTTCTCTTTTAATTTTATTCGCGGATGAATATAACGCAGCAGGTCAAAACGGTCCAGCCGTTTGGTGGCCAGCCAGGAATTATCCTCTTCCAGGATCAGGATAATTTCTTCCCTTAAACGCTCATCAGTCAGTTTGGTGAACAAATCATTATTGATAGCGTTGCGGATGAATTTTTCCGTATCGCGGTCGATCTTGAAATTATACCGCTGTTCAAAACGGATGGCCCGGAAGATCCTGGTCGGGTCTTCCACGAAACTCAGGTTATACAGTACTTTTACTTTTTTCTGCTTCAGGTCTTTCCACCCGTTGAAATAGTCAAGCAACTGTCCGAATTCGGCTGGATTCAGTTTGATCGCCATGGCATTGATCGTGAAATCGCGGCGATAGAGATCTTCTTTAATTGAAGAAGATTCCACTTTGGGCAAAGCAGCCGGGAACTCATAAAACTCTTTCCTGGCAGTGGCGATATCTATTTTAAAAGCATCCGGCAGGGTAATAATGGCAGTACCGAACTGCTCATGGGTTTTCAGCGCGCCGCCTAATTTTTCAGCCAGGGTAGTGGCAAATTCAAGCCCATTTCCCTCAATAACAATATCTATATCCAGGTTTTCCACCCCTAGCAACAAATCACGCACAAAACCGCCGACCACATACGCTTCGTACTTCTTCTGGTCAGCGATAGCGCCGATCTGCTTTAATAATTCCAGTAAGCGCTTGGGCAGAGCGGTATACATCAGTTGTTGAATCTTTTTTATCTTCACTGTGCTTTTCACCGGGATCCTGTTCTTAAATCCGCTTAGTCCACGCCTATGCATCATGGCCAGCAAATCAGAACGGCTCACCATGCCGACTATTTTATTGCGCTGCAACACGGGTAAATGCCCGATATCATGCTCCAGCATAATATCATGTATCTTGTCCAGCGATGATTCAGCTTTAATGGTAATGACCTGCGTGGTCATGTACTCTTTTGCCGGCATCTTGCCAAACCCGTGGTGTATTGCTTTATCCACATCATACTGCGTGATAATACCGGTCAGTTTCTTGCCGCATACCACCGGCAAGGAATTGTTGCCGTAGCGCACCATAATTTTACGCGCTTCTTCGATACTGGTTTCTTCAGTAATTGTTTTTACCGGGCTGGCCATTATTTCACTGGCAGTCGGCGCCAGGGTTACTTTTTCTTTTAGGGCTGTTTTCAGTTCTTCGATCACTTGCCCCACGGTCTCTGCCTTGACACTGGCGCTGGCAGCCCAGCGGTGTCCGCCGCCGCCAAATTGCTGCATGATCTCACCTACGTTCACTTCTTCGATACGGCTGCGGGCAGTGATATATACTTTGTTCTTGATCTCGGCCAGGACAAACAACACATTCAAATTTTCCAGGTCCCTGATCTTATGCGCCACCACAGCCAGGTCCGGGCAATATTTATCCAGCACAACAGCGGCGATCACTATCTTCACGTTATTGATATAGTAAACTTTGGCTGAGTGTACCAGTTTATCCAGTAATTTCAGCTGGGCCTTATTGAGCTCAGGATTGATAAAATCAGTGACAGAATTCAGGTCTGCCCCATGACTGATCAAAAATCCAGCCATCTCCAGGTCTTTGGCATGGGTTTCATTAAAACTCAAAAATCCAGTATCTTCATAGATGCCTAAGGTCATTAAAGTTGCTTCTTCAGAGGTCAGAGGCAAGTTTTTTTCTTTGATCATATCCACGAGACAGGTAACCGTAGCCCCGGTCTCATGTATATCATCGATCTCTCCCTTAATATCACTGGCTGTCCGGGGATGATGGTCATAGATATGCACCACCAGTCCTTTGTTTTCCAGCACTTTTTCAATGCGTCCCAGCCGGCCTGGCTGCCTGGTATCGACGACGATCAGCCGTTTGACTTTGTTGAGCTTGATCTCGCGTTCCTTGCGGATCTTGAGCAGGTAGCGGTTCATGGTCAGGAAATTCTTGACGCTGCGCTCCGGGATGCCGGGCAAGACTACTTCTGCCTGGGGATAGAGTTTCTTAGCTGCCAGGCAGCTGGCCAGCGCGTCAAAATCCGCATTTGTATGAGTTACGATCAAATCCATA
>JAQUQP010000046.1 GCA_028716025.1 bacterium
CCACATTCCACTCCGCCACCAAGCTTTGGCGGATACGGCGCATAGGCGGAATGCGGGTTAATTAAAACTGCATAATCCAATCTGACTATTGCCCTAGCTTCTCCAAGGCCACTTCTGCTGCCTTCCTGCCGGAATAAAGCATCGCGCTAAAGGTCGGGCCCATCCTCGGGATACCGTACGCGGTAGAGACGCTCATTCCGCAGATGATCAGTCCGGGGAATATCTCCCCGGATTTTTCCACTACCTGTTCCTCGGAAGACTCCACATCCATTGGTCCGAAGTCAGCGATCTTGAGCAATCCCCTTTTAGCCAGGCTCTTGCAAACACAGGCATCATGCCCGGTAGCGTCAATGACTATCTCTGCTTCCACTGTGACTGGATCAAGGCAGGAGATCGCCCGCGGCATATAGGCCACCGGTGTCCAATTGATCACCGCGCCTTTCACTTTCTTGCTCTTATATAATACATCATCAAAACGAGTCAGGTTAAGTATCCTGACCCCGGCATCTGCTGCCACAGAGATCAGCTTAGCGCATATTTGCGGCGCGCTGCCGATAAAAAGCCCTTTAGACGCCTCCCGGCACGGGATACCGAATTCTTTGAGCAATTGCTCACCGGGAGAGCGAAAGGTCAGGGTATTCATCAGATACCCGCCGGTCCAAAAGCCGCCGCCCAGATAATTATTGCTCTCTACTAATAGCACTTTTTTGCCGGCTTTGGCCAAGTCATGGGCAGCCACCAGGCCGCTTGGGCCGCCGCCGATCACGATCACGTCATTCTTCAAATGCTCACTGAACCAGGAATAGAAATCCCTCGCCATGGCCCCGGTTATTTCTGCTTCGCTTACCTTGCTGAATTTCATCACTGCCTCCTTATTAAATAAAAATCCCATACTGCGAAGTATGGGAAAAGCAAAAACCTTAACACCTCCCTCCGCTGGCATTACCCAGATCAGGTTACGCTCTGATATTATCAGAGCTAAGGTCTCCCGCTTATTACACGGGACTCTCAGGTCGCTTTACGACCTCCCTTGGGTTCAATCTATATTCAATTGTTTTATACTTTATTCAAAATCGCTGATTTAGTCAAGCTATTTCATAAAAAAATATATAAGTTATATCGTACGGCTCTTGGGAATGGTGTAGGCAAAATAAATACCTACGGCCCAGATCAGGAGACCGATGGGTGAAAAAATCGCGCTAATAATATCCGGATCAAATGGAGGCACGAAGAACCATTGTCCTTCGTATCCGGGATATTCGGATATATGTTCCTGTAAATACTGACGTATATAATAAACCGTAATAAAATACTGGGAAATGAATAATGTTAATAGCGTGACTACCGCGCTCATGATCTGCAGAGGCATTCCACGTTTGCCGCCGGAACCCCAGATCACTGCTTTTCCGATCAAATATCCGACTCCGATCGCGATGTATCCGATCTGATACCCGGTTAAAACAGAAATCGCAAACCATATTATACCCGCAATCACCGCTGCTAATAGTCCTAACATTAAAGCCATTCCCATTCTGGGATTGTTAGTTTCTTCTTGGATGGCTTTCTCAGCAATGCCCCGACAATTATCACATAAAAATACAGCCTGGCCTTCTTTATCTCGATAGGTATAATACTGCGCGCCGGATACTTCTTTTTGGCACTGGCTGCAAAGTACGACCTCGCTCGCTTTTGACCCGATCTTTATTTCTGAATTTTCAACAGGATTTTCTTTTTCTGCCATATTAAGCTCCTTTTATCATCTGTAATGCCTTAATACGTTCCGCGACTGGCGGATGTGTTGAAAACAGCTTATCCAGTAAATCGCCGCCCTTGGACGGATTGGAAAAGTAAAGATGCGCGGTAGAAACGCCCACGGATGGCAGTGGCCGCATATCCCTGCTGATCTTCTCCAGCGCATTGGCCAACGCGGATGGCTCTCCTGTGACCTCAGCTGACCCGGCATCGGCAATAAATTCTCTCTTTCGCGAGATCGCCAATTGTATCAACATTGCGGACAAAGGCGCTGCCAGAGAAAGGATAAAGCCGATCATGGCTAAATATCCTGAGCGGTCTTTGCTATCCGCGCTGCTGACCCGCATACTATACCAATACATGTCCGCTAAGATGCTGACAAATCCGGCCAGCATGGTGGTTATGGTCATAAGCCGCATATCGCCATTTTCTATATGCGTTAATTCATGACCTACGACGCCTTTGACCTCGTGCAGATCCAGCTTTTCCAGGAGACCGCGGCTTACCGCCACCACAGCGTGCTTCTGGTCCCTTCCCGTGGCAAAAGCATTCATAGCGTCATCGTTGATCACATATATTTTCGGAACAGGTATTTGCAGTTTCAGGCTTAATTCTTCCACAATACCAAAGAGCTCGGGAACCTGGTGCCGTTCTACCGGTTTCGCGTTAGACATTTTTAATATCAATTTATGGGAGAAAAAGTAAGAGTAGAAATTTATTATTGCCGAAAAAAGCAGGAATACACCCGTACCAGTGAGACCCCATTTAAAATGATAGGAAATAACCGTACCTAAAGAGCCAAGGATAAAGGTCAATAACCCCATAAACACATAAACTTTTAAGTTTTGCTGCTTAATAAAATCCTGGCTGGTGACTGACATTTATATACCCCCTTCAAAACGTAAAAAAGATCTTACAATATATATATAATCCGACTCTATCGCCCTGTCAACCAAAAAAAAGCAACCTCATGGACCTGAGGTTGCTTTCGTGTTTTAGCTTCTTTACCCGTTCTTCTACTTAAATTTGTATCCTTTGGGCGCGGCCTGGCTGTGAATGGACTTTATGATCGCTGTATCTAGAGTCTGTGTTGTGCCGGTTTTAGCGGCTTCTTTCTCTTTTTGCGCCACATATTGCCGCCGCTCATTGCTTAGAGCGTTGATCCTGGTTTGTATGTCTTTACGTTTTTGTATGTTATCATTAATGTACTTTTCCCTTTCCTTGGGAGACATGCTCTGCATTTCTTTGGGCAGGTCTTCTTTCTTCAGCTCCTCGGCCTTGACATTGCCGGTGGCTACCGCGCTCACCACGTCCCAGGAGGAAGCGGTACTGCTATATTGCTTGCTGGCTTTGAAGGTGGCACGGTCGGAAAGATTGGCTTTGCTATAGGATATCTGGTTGCTATCCTGTTGTTCCTGCGCGACTTTGGCTATTTTCCCCTTCTCGCCGTAAGCTATATAGGTCTGGTTGAGCTCGTTATTCAAGCGCAGTATCTCGTCATCCTGCGGCGCGGCAATGGAAACGACTCTTACTCCATGGTCTATGTTAAAATAGTCACCGTGTCCCGACCGGGCGCCGTCCATCCACTGGGTACTAATGCCTTCCTGGTACGGCCCGCAGAAAATAGTGTTGACGATTATGCCTTTATCGGCTGCTGCCGCTGCTGATTCCCGGAATGGGACATTTCCCTGAGTAAAAGGTTCATTCCCAGCTATGAAAATGACTTTATAGACTTCGGGACTATGGGACCAGTTCAATCCGGTAACCGCGTCACGGATAACCGTACCGCAATACTCGCTGCCGCCCAAGGTGGTCAAGGCAAAAAGATTTTCCGATACAGTATCCAGATTATCAGTGAAAGATAAGACCTTGCGAATATAACCGGTACTGCCATCCAACCGGTCATTCCCGTATTCGTAAAGGGCGACATAAACTTCGGGGTTTTGGTTTTTCCATGTGGCTAAAGACAATTCATTGACGACTCTCCAGAGTTGGCTCTTGGCCTGGTCAATAAGACCGTCCATACTATTACTGGTATCCAGGAGAAGCGCGACTTGAACGATCGGCCTTGCGGAATGACGTGTTTGGCCGGGGGCGGGTGCGATCTTGGCGGGTGCGGCTATCGCCATGGTGACAAAACAGGTTAAAATCAGTGCCGGTATCACTAACAAACGTCTCATAAACCCTCCTAACAAGAATATTGACTTCCTGTTTATGAGACCCAACTGGCAATTAAAAGTTCCGTATTATTCGTAACCATATTTTTTTATGAACCAGCTTTTCACAAATTGAACCGCAAATAAATAGATACCCACTATCACAAACAAAACCAGAAAATACAGCGGCGGCGGCTGGACAAAACCAAAATATTTACCCAGCGGCACAAATGGCAGTATAATCCCTATGGTGACTATGTAGATAGAAGTAAACATCAAAAACTGGCTGGGCTTGCTCTCAATAAAGGGGATCTTGCCGGTGCGGATGATGTGTATGACCAGCGTCTGGGTGCACAGAGACTCTAAAAACCAACCAGTATTAAACAGAGGCTGCTGGGCATGGAATAAGAACCATAATACTCCAAAGGTTACAAAATCAAAGATCGAGCTTACAGGTCCGATGAACAACATGAATTTCTTTATGTATCCGATATTCCACGGCCTTGATTTCATCAGATACTCATTGTCAACCTCATCTGACGGGATAGCTATTTGTGAAAAATCATACAACAGATTATTCAGCAGTATCTGTATAGGAAGCATAGGCAAGAACGGTAAAAACAAGCTGGCCCCGGTCATACTAAACATATTGCCGAAATTCGAGCTGGCGCCCATTTTAATGTATTTGAGTATATTGCCGAAGGTTCTTCTTCCCTCAATAACCCCGTCAACAAGCACTAATAAACTTTTCTTTAAAAGGATAATGTCGGCCGATTCCTTGGCAATATCAACCGCATTGTTAACCGAAATCCCTACATCCGCGGCTTTGAGCGCTGGAGCATCGTTAATACCATCACCAAGATAGCCGACTATATGTCCATTATCATGCAAGGCATGGATCACTCTTTCTTTTTGCAGTGGCGATAAACGGGCAAAAACCGTCGTTGTTCTAACCAATTGCCGTAATTCAATATCTGTGGCCTTTTCCACCTGAGCTCCGGTAGCGAATCCCGTAATATTCAGCCCGACTTCACCGCATATCTTTCTCGTAACTAATTCGTTGTCGCCCGTCAACACCTTACAATCTATCCCCAAGCCCTTTAGTGTTTCGATCGTCCTTTTAGCTGATACCTTTGGCGGGTCAAGAAATGCGATGTATCCTTTTAGGATCAAATCCCGCTCATCTTCTTTTGTATAGACTGCTTTTGTCTGGTCAAAGTCCTTATAAGCTATGGCTAATACCCGGAAACCCTCCGCACTTAAATTATCGTACTCATTTTCCAATTCCATAAGCAGTATATTCCCGGCATCCATTTCGAGCACATCACCATCTATCTCGAACCTGGTGCACCTTTTATATACTTCTTCAGGAGCGCCTTTTACGATGATCCGGTGTTTGGCATCATTCTCCACCACTACGGACATCAGCTTACGGGTAAAATCAAATGGTACCTCGTCTATTTTCTTGTATTGTTTCACTACCAATTTCTCATAACGCAGAATAGCCTGATCTAAGATATTTTTAAGCCCGGTCTGATAGAAACTGTTGATATAAGCGAATCGTAAAACATCATCATTTTCCCGGCGCACTACGTCGCAGTGCTTTTCCAGGATTATTTTATCCAAGGTCAAAGTTCCGGTTTTATCGGTGCAAAGTATATCCATAGCGCCAAAGTTTTGAATAGCATTAAGACGTTTAACTATAACCTCTTTTTTGGACATGGCGATAGCGCCTTTAGAAAGATTGATCGCCACCAACATCGGCAACATTTCCGGAGTGAGCCCAACCGCTACTGACAGGGCAAAAAGAAGCGCTTCGACGATGTTGCCTTTATTAAAAGCGTTAATGCCAAAGATGATCAGCACTAAGATAGCCATGAAACGTATCATGAGCCAGGTAAATTTTTGAAGGCCCTTATCAAAACCGCTGGCGACTGTTATGGTGGCTAGTTTTTTTGATATCTCCCCGAATTGAGTGGCCAGCCCTGTTTTTACCGCAACCCCCAGGCCGGTTCCGCTGACCACGCTTGAACCCATAAAAGCGATATTGGTCAAATCCGCTGCCGCTTCCTTGGAAGAATCTATTAACTCGGGAGTCTTTTCAGCTGGGAATGATTCCCCGGTTAATGATGATTGATTGACAAAAAGATCTTTGCTGGAAATGATCCTTAGATCAGCTGGTATCATATCACCTGCCGACAGGTCCACGATATCACCGGGAACGATATCTCTGATATTCACTTCCTTAGGCCTGCCGTTCCGGTAAACAGTGGCAGTGGCTCGTACCATTTCACTGAGCTTCTCTGCTTCCCTGCCGGCGCGAAATTCCTGGATGAAGGAAAGGAAAACACTGATAAGCGCCATAATGATTACCAAGACAGCGCTGATCTTCTCACCAAAAAACAGAGAAAATCCCGCGATGATCAAAAGAACAATAACCAGGGGATTAATGAATTTGAAGAGGATTTGCAGAACAATGGTTCTTTTCTCTTTCTTGGCCGGTTCGTTTAAACCGTATTCTTCGAGTCTCTTTATCGCTTCATTCTCATTCAAACCTTTGGGGGAGGTTGTGAATTTTCTCAAAAGGACTTCTTGAGAGCACCTTATATAATCAAAATCCCAATTCTGTAATTTCATATTTTAATCCCTTATTGTTTAGGATAGCCCACTGTTTGCGCCAGGATAATTTTCTGGTTGGGTCGCAATTTCATGGCTTTGGCCAAGACCGGTTTATCGATCAAGCCGCGCACTACCGTCGCTAACCCCGCGGACGCACAGTATAAATAGACATTTTCAGAGATAAATCCCGTATCCGTGCCAGCATAAAAGTCCGCGTCTTTACCTGATGTTTTACCCATATCCGCCACATAAATAAGATTTAATGGCGCTTCTTTAACAAACGGTTGTTGTCCCGTAAGAGCTCTTATATCTTCTCCTGCGATCGGGAGCAATATATTTTGCCTGGCGTCAAATAAATATAGTCCGTCCGCCTTAGCCAGATAGATATCAATTTCCTGCATATTCATAGCCGAAGGAGCGGTTTTATGGCCTGAATCCGGCCGATTTATCCCATTGGCGGCCCAAAGCAGATCGGAAATACTCTGTAAGGATAATTCCTTGCCACTGAATTCACGCGAACTTTTTCTTTCCCGCAATGCTTGTATCAAAGACTTGCCGCCATCAAATTTTGGAGCTAAAAGCCTAATCGGTTTGTTATCCTGGGCCTGAATTGACAGCGGGCAAAAAAACAAAAACGCTGAGGTTAAATAAATAGTCATTATCGGATCTAATTTCATATCCTTCCTCCCTTATACTTTTAATATATAAAGCAACCCGGTATTTCCCGGATTGCCTTATTTATATCTTTCTATCCCCGCCTACTTTTTCTCTTTTAGTTTATGAACAAGATCGATCATTTTTACCAGTTTTTCGCCTTCTTCATGGACCACCTGATTAAAAAACGCACATTTTACGCAATTAGACATTTTTATGGCAAAGTTTCCCTGGACTTTCCCCTCGCACAATGTCCCACCAACTACCCAGCAGGCGCGACCGGCAAATTTGCCGGAATTCTGACCGTTCAACCTAATTTCTGAGGCAGCGGGACAAACTCCTGCTTCTTTAACCTTGGCTCCACCGAGTTCATAACCGCACTTTTTGAATTCCCAGCAATTCTTTTTCTCCATCGGCATCCTCCCAAAAGCAAAAAGCAACCCGATATTTCCCGGATCGCTTTGATTAGATGCTAGTTTTTTTCATTTTCTTGTGCCTCTCGGTTTTCTTATACTCTTCCTCCCGGCCTTCTGTCAACCCATTTATTTTTCATAAACTATATCATCGAGATAAAAAATTATGCCCTTTCCTGATATTTCTTCACCGTAACAGACCCAATGAAATCCCCCGCTGATATCGCTTAGATCAAGATCATTAAGATCGATGGTATACTCTTTCCAATCCTTTGTCAATTCTAGCGGGCCGATTATGGCGTTATCACTATCTTTAAAATGGCTCCGGATGCACCCGACTCCTACTTCTGACAATTTTTCCCCACCGTTTTCTCCCCTGGCCCAGAAGGTTAGTTTCGTATAGCCAGTCAAATTATACCCTTTCCTATTTGTACCCCATCTCCAGTTATTTGCCGGGTACTGCCAGTATACGCCGGCCCACCCTCTTCCCAGGCTTTGTTCAGCGGTATATTCAATACGGATACAAGTACTGCCACAGTGAGGGCTGTCTCTATAGGCATCATTGATCTTAAGATCGTTGTAATCACCCATATAGCCTGAAAGGATATAATGATTATTAGCCGCGTTTTTATCAGTATAAACAGGGAATACTTGGTCTCGGTATATATGTTCCCAGTTAGTCGCGAACGTGATAGGACCATTAAAACAAAACAACATGGCAAGCATTAATATTATCGTAATCTTTCTCATATAATGCCCCCTGACCGCCCATTGGTAATTATATCTATATTAAGAAAATAGTTAAGAGGCTAAATCCACTTTTGGTTGACTTATTTCTAATGATCAAATAAGTAGACAAAAGTCAACAATAAACAGCTTTCTGACGCAGGGATTTTCGGATTAGGGGTGTTGGTCGGGAATCGGATCAGACGCGATATAGCAGGGTGCCTATCAGGCCGGCTCCAAGCAGGATATAAAGAATATTCAATTTTGTCGTTGTGGCCAGGATAAAAGCGGCCAACGCTATGAGTATGGCCCGTAAATCACTGACCCCCTCCCTGGCAATAGAGATAGCGGCCGTCAGGACCAATGACAGAACCACCGGGGCCATGGCTGAAAAAAATATTTTAACCGATTCTTCGCCTTTGGCCAGGTATTTCATAAATATGTAATATAGTAAAGATACTATAATTATGGAGGGTAAGACCACGGCTATTGTCGCTATTGTGCTGCCTATCACTCCTCCGACCCGGTAACCGACAAAAGTGGCGCAGTTTATCCCCACTGGGCCGGGAGTCATACCCGCGACTGCCACTACCTGGTAGAATTGAGGCAAGGTCAACCAATGATGCGTGGTAATTATCTCTTTTTCGATCAAGGGGATAGTAGCGTAACCGCCGCCAAAACTAAAGATCCCGATCCTGAAAAATGAGATGAACAACTGCCAGAAGATCATGCTTCCCTCCGGTAGGTGATCCATAGCGCGGCTGCCATGCCTAAAATAATTACCAGTACCGGATTCGCCCGCCAGAATACCAGTAGAACCGTGACTGCCAGCAAAGCAGCGTATTGATAAAATCCCGTAAGGTTCCTTCGCGCCAGTACAAATACCACTGCCCCGATCACTCCGCTGGTAGCTGGTATGGCTCCTTTAAAGAAAGCTTTCAGCCAGACAGTCTCAAAATATTTCAGGAACATCATCGCGACCAGCAGGATAGAAACAAAAGAAGGCAGTATCGCTCCCAATAGTCCGCTCAAGGCCCCACTAAATCCATTTATCTCCCAGCCGATCACCAAAGACAGGTTGACCGCCATTACTCCAGGGGAAGATTGGGCGATGGTCAGAAAATGCATGAATTTATCTTCACTGACCCACTTTCTCCGGTCGACCACTTCTTGCTTGATCAAAGGCAGCATGACAAACCCGCCGCCGATTGTGAAAGCACCGATCTTCAAGAAGCTCAGGAATATTTCAGGGTTTTTTTTCATTTTCGTTTTACACCAGGTAAAGGCCTTTAAGCTGTTCAAGCGACTGATGCAATGTTTCGTGGGTGCCGACGCCGATCTTGGTAATTTCATATTGCCCGAATTTCGTCGCCAGTTCATCTTGTTTAACGGCTAGCAATCCCTTATCAGCCATAGGGAATAGGATATTAGCTTCCGTATCGAAGTGACCTTTGAGGGTGATCACATATTTATGCCCGGGTTTGACGATATTATTAGCCACTGTATGATCGCCGGCTTTGTACTTCTCAAACCACGTTCTCATCTCTTTCATGTTACTGCGGCAGGAATCATGGTCCTGGATCATCGCCCCCAGGGGCCCGCCATCCTTAGGAATACCGATCTTTTCCAAAGCCGGAAAGAAGAGCTCTTCTTCTTTTCCAAAATGGCATTTGCCTACATATAATTCCAAATAGTTCAGCGCCAGCTCGACATGCTCAAGATTTGCTCCTTCCGTGGCCTCAAGTTTATAAACGAGTCTCTCGAATATTTCCAGCATGACCTTGATGTCGCTATGTTCTTTTCTCAATATTTCAGTAGGCTTCATATTAATCCTCCCTTCTATACTTACATAAAACACTTTTTTTATACTATTGTCAAGTTTTATCCGAGTCCGCGCTGGTAAAATCTTTTTATGGCAGTAATTTTTGCAGATTGATGAGCGTTTTGGATAGGTTGAGCCGATGTTTGAACATATTCTTCCAGGGATCTCCTTTTTTCTCAACCCTTTTAATAACTGTGCGGATATTGAATTTAGTCGGATCAAGCTTAGCATTGACCTCGCGCCAGTCCAGGGGGGTGGAAACAGGAGCTCCTTCCCGGGGCCGTAATGAATATGGCACCGCCATGGTCGCACCGAGCTTGTTCTGCAAATAGTCAAGATATACCATCCCTTTACGGTTGTTAGGCAGCCGCTCCAGACTCACCTTATCAGGCAAACGCTGTTTTACTACCATATTTACAAGATGGGCAAAATCTTGTACCTGCTTGTAACTATAGATCGGCTTGATGGGTATATAGATATGCATTCCCTTACCCCCGGAGGTCTTGCAATAAGCCGTCGCCCCTATTTCATCGAGTACCTGTTTCGTAGCCAGCACCGCTTCCACCACTTTGGAAAAGGGTACGTCAACAGGATCAAAATCAAAAACGATATAGTCCGGCTTATCCAATCGATCTTTAGTTGAATTCCATACATTGATCTCGATGCAACCCAGGTTAGCCAGATAGATAAGGGTATCGGTATCTTGGCAGACCAGATAATTGTCCTCTTTGCCTGAGTTATCCCGTATTTTTACGGTATCTACCCATTCCGGAACTGTAGTGCCCATATCTTTTTGGAAAAAACTTTCACCGGTAATGCCGTCGGGAAAACGGTTGAGCGCCTGAGGACGGTCTTTGAGATACGGCAATATCCAGTCGGACATACGCCAATAATACCTGATCAGGTCTTTTTTAGTCAGTCGTTCTTTAGGCCAGAACACTTTATATAGATTGGTTAAGCGTGCTTTGGTGTTGGCAAAATGTTTTTCCGAGTTATCATCCTTGGGTTCTTCACGGACGACACCGGACAGATCCTTGCTGTCGGAGAGTCCCAAAACTATTGGCTGCCGCATAAATCCCTCCTTAGTCCACTCCCGGAATTTCACTTCCACGACCAGTTCGGGCTTTACCCAAGTCACGGGCATATTGGTTTTTGGTTTACGCTCGAATGGGCTTACATTACTTATAAGAGGTTTAAGCCTGTCATACATGGCTTTTAGGCCTTTTTCATCAAATCCGCCGCCGGCGTGCCCGGCGAAGGTTAGCTTGCCGTCCTGGTATATTCCAAGCACCAAAGCACCAAAATATTTGCGTGAAGCCCGGCCTTCGGTAAAGCCGCACACGATCGCTTCCTGTCGCCTCTGGGCTTTGATCTTGAGCCACTCGCGTGACCTGGTTCCCGACTGGTAAGTGCTGCGCAGGTCCTTGGCCATTATACCTTCTACCCCGTTCTTTTCCGCAACCGCGAAAAAATCTTTTCCGTTCTTTAATATATTACCGCTTAGACGCACAGCCGTTGATACCGGCAGGATTTTTTCCAGGATCTTTCTCCGTCTTTCCAGCGGCAGGGGCCTGAGGTCGTATGACCCAGCATAAAGACAATCAAAGACATAATAGACTACCTGGCCTTTCCGGCTCATCAGGTATTCCTGGAGCATCTGGAAATCAGAACGGCCCTCTTTATCCAGTACGACGATCTCACCGTCAAAAATAACGTTAAAGGGCAATCCTTTTAAAGCTTCCTCTATAGCCGGGAATTTACCGGTATAAACTTTTCCCGCTCGGGAAAACAGCTTGACGCTGCCGTTCTTGACTATCGCGATCGATCGGTATCCATCCCATTTAACCTCAAAACTCCAATTATCGCGGTCAAAAGATTCTGCGACCAGGGTAGCCAGCATTGGCTCTAGAAAAGCAGGCTCCAGCCGTTTAGGAGCTCCCTTAAAATCAATGCCCGCAAGCGACGGGACAGGAGTATCATCTAGTTTTGCCGCTTTATCTGTTTCAATATTTTCCAGGGTTTTCCCGGAACGGACCGAACGCTCGTCTGTAATGCCTGCCGGGGTCGCGTATTCATCAGCTTTCTTAATTATGAGCCATTGGTTCTCGCCATTTTTTAATTTCACCAGGGAATATTCCCCTTTAAGTTTCTTCCCTTTAAATATAATGCTCAAGTGCCCCTTGGCCAGTGCCTGTGTCATATCGCCAAGACTGCTGTACGTGCCTTCATCCCAAATTATCACACTGCCCGCGCCGTAATTGCCTTTAGGGATCAATCCTTCGAAATTCCTATAATCAAACGGGTGGTCCTCCACTATTATCGCCAGGTGCTTATCAGCGGGATTGGTAGAGATACCTTTCGGTATGGCCCAGCTTTTAAGTACGCCATTGTGTTCCAGCCGCAGATCGTAATGTAAGTGACTGGCATGGTGTTTCTGCACCACAAAACGAAAACCCCTGGCCCTTCGCGCTTTTGCGGAAGGCTCAGGAGTCTTGGAGAAATTTCTTTTTTTAACATACTCTTTTAATGGCATGGCCAGCTACTTTACCGCCACTAAACTTTTCTTAAGTTTATCCAATATATCGTTAGCCGCGGTTTCTTTCAGGACTTCTTTTTCCACGTGCACTGTTTTTCCGTGTTTCCGGGCTTCAATTACATGTAAGAGCCGTTCGTTATAGTTATCCTTGAAATGTTCCGGCTTAAAATGGCCATTCAGCTTTTCAATAAGTTCAAGCG
>JAQUQP010000047.1 GCA_028716025.1 bacterium
CCGTGAACTGCTCCGCTCCCTTATGGATAATATTGATCGTCCCCTGGGTGCCCTGTCCTCCCCAAACTGAGGTATTTGGACCTTTAATGATCTCTATTTTTTCCACATCATCAAAGGTATTTGGCCAGTTATTCTCGCCCAATCCCAAAAATGTCGGGAAAAGCATCCCGTCATAGAGGAAAAGGATCTTATCATTGGCATAACCCGAGACACCTCTCAACACCAGTACTTCATCAGATCCCTTCCAAGTATGCCATCCGCCTTCCAGCACTTCAAAAAGATCATTCATATTCCTGATCGCGTAACGTTCTAAAAATTTACCGGGGATGACCGTAACATTGGCCGCGGCGGTAAATGTTTTCTCCTGCCTCCTCGTAACGCCGGTGACTACTTCCTCAAATAAGATCTGTTCTTCCGTCATTTCTTCGGTTGTTGTCGCCGCTTGGCTGTTCCCGCCGATGAAACTCATCAAGATCAATGCCATGATCGCCTTTTTTATCATTCGACTTCTCCTTTGTAGTATCTAATTAAAAAACCCGAATAAAGGTCATGAACCCTTATTCAGGTTTTTAAATTTGATACAAATATTTTATCGCTGAACATCCTGTTAAGCGCATATGTTTATATATCACAATGCGCTCCAGAATATCAACTAAATTCTTATCCTAAAATCTCTTTCAAGTCCTGGTCCGGCGTAGTAATAGGCTTGATATTGAATTTATCCACGAAAACCTGAAGTACGTTCGGCGTGATGAAAGCCGGCAAGGTCGGGCCAAGCCGGATGTTTTTGATACCCATTGACAATAAAGTCAATAAAATACACACCGCTTTCTGTTCATACCATGATAATATCAAAGACAGCGGCAGGTCATTCACGCTACAATTAAAAGCCACAGCCAAAGCCGAGGCTATTTGGATCGCCGAATACGCGTCATTGCACTGGCCGCAATCCAGTAAGCGCGGGAAATCACCGACCATGCCAAAATCCAGGCGGTTAAACCTGAACTTGCCGCAGGCTAAAGTCAGGATAACGCAATCCTTAGGCACTTTTTGGGCAAACTCAGTATAATAATTCCGGCCAATTTTGGCCCCGTCACAGCCGCCGATCAGGAAAAAATACCGGATCTTCTTGTCTTTTACCGCATCTATAATTTTATTTGCCAGGCTCAGGACTGTCTTATGTCCAAATCCCACGCTGATCTCTTTCTCAATTTTGTCTTCAGAAAATCCGCCCAGTTTCTTAGCCTGGTCGATGAGCACTTTGAAATCTTTCTTTCCGTTCTTGGCCTCAATATGGGCTTCCCCGGGCCATTGTACCAATCCGGTAGTATATATATTCCCCTTATAAGATTCCCGCGGATTCTGGATGCAATTAGTGGTCATTAAAACCACCGCCGGGATGCCATCAAATTCTTTTTGCTGGTTTTGCCAGGCAGTACCGAAATGACCAGCCAGGTGCTTATGCTTTTTAAGTTCCGGATAACCGTGTGCCGGCAGCATTTCGCCATGCGTATAAATATTAATGCCTTTACCTTCGGTTTGTTCCAGTAGCTGCTTTAGATCCAGCAGGTCATGTCCGGAAACAATGATCGCCGGCCCTTTTTTTATTCCTAACGGCACTTTTGTCGGGATAGGAGTGCCAAAGATATCATTATGCGCTTTGTCCAGTATTTCCAGGCATTTTAAATTAACTTTCCCAAATTCCATGATCAGGGAAATATAATCGCCGGCAGTAAGTTTGGGATCTACTAACATCGCCAAACCCTTATAGAAAAACGCATTTACTTCTTCATTTGTACGGCCAAGGATCGCGGCGTGATCAGCATAAGCAGCCATCCCCTTCAGCCCAAAAAGAAGGATCTCCCGTAAACTGCGAATATCTTCATTGGGACTCGGATCTGATAATAAACCTACTTCTAATCCCTGGGCAATCAAACCGGCCATAGATCCAGCAGGTTGCCAGTGTGCCGGTTCCGGCGCGTCAGCCGGTATGGCACCTATTGCTTTCTTCAATCTTTCCATGATCTTAGAAGCGGCATAGATCATATCCGCGATCTTCTTCGGATCAAAATTAACATTAGTGACAGTCGTAAACAATCCTTCTTGCAAGAATAGGTCAGCTTCTGTGTCTTTGATCCCTTTTTCCCGGGCTAACAATCCCAATATCGCGATCCCTTTTAAACTAAAAACCAGAAGATCTTGCAGCGTTGCGGTTTCATGGGTCTTGCCGCACACCCCCTGCTTTGTGCACCCCGTGCCTTTTGCAGTTTGTTCACATTGCCGACAGAACATAATCCCTCCTTTAAAAACGATTACACAGATTTAAAATTAGATTACACACCTGCCTGCTGGTAGGCAGGGATCAGAGCCACTCCTCCTGTAAAATTTCTCCGTCGATGCCTACTACGATCTTCTTCACCGGTACTTTTCTCTTTACTCCCTCCATTGCCTGTTGTACCAACCGCACCAGCCCCATACAGCATGGTACCTGCATGATCATTACCGTGAGAGTGTTTATTCGTGCTTCTTCTATCCAGGATTTGATCTTCGCCACATATTCATCCTGGCCGCTGTCCAGTTTTGGACAAGCGATAGCGAGTGATTTATTCTTTAAGTGATCAGCGTGAAATCCGCCCAAGGCATAAGCCACGCAATCTGCTGCCAGTACTACGTCAGCTCCCTGGAAATAGGGAGCAGCCGGCGAGATAAGATGCATTTGTACCGGCCATTGCCTCAGTTGGGAACCAATGTCGCCTCGGGCACTCTCAGTTGCCGCTGCTTTTTTTCGCAGATCCACCATTTTTGAGCCAGGACAGCTGTGCTCTTTTTCTTGGTATGGTTCTGCTTCCCTTTCAATAATAGTTATTGCTCCTTCCGGACAGATATTGAGACAAGCGCCCAAGCCATCACAATAAAGATCTCCTACTAACCTGGCTTTCCCCTGTATAATTTTAATAGCCCCTTCCTGGCAGCCATTGATACATAATCCGCAACCAGTACATTTTTGTTCATCAATTGTTATTATTTGCCTTTTCATGCTATGCTCCCTTTACCTGATTAGCTAAGATCGGCAATAGAAACTGCTGATAGCTCATCAGTGACTTTCTTTTCTATCTCCCGGATCTTATGACGCAATGGGCAAGTCCCAATATCCGGACATATTTTCTTTTTAAAAATACAGCGGGTTTCATTAAAATCCCTCTGGAATATTTCTACCAGGTCTTTTAGTTTGATCCTGGCCGGTGATTTGCGGAATCTGAATCCACCGCCTTTTCCTTTAGTGGACTGTAGGATACCCTTTTTACTTAATGCCTGCAAGAGCCTGCGGGAAAAAGCCCGTGGTATATGTAAATCATCCACGAGCGCCTTTACCGAGGTTACTTGTTGTGGTGATCGAGACATATACACTAGTGCCCGGACAGCATAATCTGTATCACGATTTATCAGTTTCATAATATAATGATACTATTATAGTGTCTTTTTGTCAAGAAAAAAAATATCACCCTTTTATTTTTGTTCCCCTATTCTTCTCCCAAATACCTGGTAATCCAGGTCACGCTGCAAAATAGGCCGGAAATAGGAATGTTTCTTTTTCGCCAGTAGTTTAAATCCTTGTTTTTCAAAAAAACCAGCCGCCTGGTCAGAGAGCGTAGCCAACTGTACTCCCGGCACTTTCTCTTTGGCTAAATATCTTAGGAAAGCCGCTATAAGTTTAGCACCAACACCGCCCGCACGGTATCCCGAAGCAATATTGATATGTAGGACCGCCGGATAATCATTATACAGGCCGGGAGTGTTAAATTCCCCTTTCAAGTAACTACTCAGGTATTTCAACCCCAATCGGATATTCTTAAATTTGGCTATTGTACCGCGTTTTAGTATTTTCATTACTAAGGGCCAAATGATCCTGGATCTAAAAAATCGACTGATCCTGGCGCTATCCTTAGCGCCCAACAGGTAGCCGATAATTTTTTCCCCGGATTCGGCCACGAAAACTGATTCCGGCTCATGATCCGTAAAATACGCGGTCAGTATGTCAGCTAGCACTTCCTGATCAGTGAAAAAAACTTCAGCCGGTTCACCCATAAAAGCAGTGTCAAAAGCTATTTTCCTGATAGCTTCGCGGTCTTTGCTCTGATAAGGTCTAATGATAATATCAGCCATTATTTCAACCAAAGGACACGCCAGGCAGTGTCACCTAAAGGTAAATCTCCGGTATGGGTCCTGGCACTGCTTAAGATATAACTCGGATACTTCAGCAAAGCGACCGGTACTAGTATTATCAAATCGTTATCTTCAAAACTATATGTTACTCCGCCTTTATCTCTCAAAACCTGTATTTTATCCTTGACCTCCAAACCATTGATCCCGATCGTGACCTGAACTTTAGGCATACGCGCGAAAAGAATACCAGGACTCCAGCCGATCAAATATACCCGAATACCGAATTCCGCGTCAATTTTTCGTTTTAAACTCAATCTGACCATTATTTTGTCTTTGGTCCGGGCATACGCTACTTTGGACAAGCCTGCCTCTGGTTCATCCAGTGCCGGGACTAATTCAGGTACTTCCATATTCTCCCAGCCCAATGACTGTTCATTTTGCTCCGGCAAGATTATTTTCTCGTAGTTCCCAAAAAGTTCATTCCTGCGGGCATAAGAGATAAGATAGGAAGGTTCATATTCGATCTGCGTGCGATAAAATCTTATCGCCAGGAACTTTTTCTGGACTTCCGCGCTGTTTAGTCCCAATTCAAACCAATTAATCCCGGCTGACTTCAGCCGACCTGGAACATCCAAAGGGAGACCCTGGTATAATCCCCTAGGCAAAGGCCAGCCACGTACATGCACCAGGTATGGGAATATTTCCGGCGGCGTTATTTTGTCATAGAGGTCCCACAAGGCTATTTGCGTAAATAAGTACAGGGCTTGGTGGTCACGATTAAAATCTACGGGATGGGAGACAAATATTTTGGTGGGTTTGAAATCACTAATCACTGCTTCCAGGTCTTTGAGAATGTTCTCCCCGATATAGGCGGAGTTCGGAGAAAAGCTGTCATTGTAAGGGACATGGTCAATCCGGGTCAATAGATCCCGGTAAGGAGTTTTTGTTTGCCAGTATTTAGTAAAAATCGCCAACGTACCGAAATCAGGGTACCCCAAAAAAACTATCTGGTCCCGCTTAACGCCCAGAGAATTTAAAGCTGCCAGGCTTTCCTGCCGGCGCAATTCTCCCATATAGATGAATTCTTTTTTACGGACAGTCAGCCTTTTTTCATAAATTATAAAGGACCATTCATTATGATCCCCATTAGTAAAAAGCGCGACCTTCAAAGCCGCGTGGCTGGCAAGTGCTTTTTGGATAACACCGCCTGTCCCGATACTTTCGTCATCTGGATGAGGAGCTAAAATTAGGATACGGTCTTGTGGCGTGAATTCAGGCATGGGCTTACTTTCCTGGGAATAGCTAAGCGAACTGAAAGGTAGCACAAGGAATAAGGAGATGTAAAAAATTGTAAAAGTATACGTCTTCATAGGGGTACAACTCCATACAGGAGGGAGGAAATACGTGGAATCCAAAGATTTAATCTGTATAATCGCTTTATCTTGGGGTGAGCGACGGGACTTGAACCCGCAGCCTCCAGGGCCACAGCCTAGCGCTCTAACCAATTGAGCTACGCCCACCATATAACTTCTGTTGATAGTTGATAGTACGTTCCGATAAGACCGGAGCTTGTAGTTGATAGAAAGTACTAAAGCTTTTTCAATGAACTATCAACAATCAACTATGAACTAAATTTGTCTATTCAAATTTTAAGCGTCCCTGGCGTGATTCGAACACGCGACCCTCTGCTTAGAAGGCAGATGCTCTATCCAGCTGAGCTACAGGGACGTCGCTCCACTTCGCAAGCTCGTTTCGCTTCACAAGGGGAAACCAGTGGTTTCCCCGTTTCGTCGTCGCTCGCCACACAGAACGGGCTCGCTGAACCCCTTCCTCTTGTTGACCCGGCAAAAAAACACTTTTTTGCCAGACTAATTATCCCCTCGAGTCATCCTCTTCCGGCTTTCCAGATTTTGTCATGTTTCACAAGCACGCTAAGGTAAAAGCACTTTTTTGCCAGACGCATAATATATATTCTACAATAATTCTTTTATTTTTTCAAGGAGGGCTTCCGGTTCAAAGGGCTTGGTAATATAAGCATCCGCTCCCAAGTCCTGGCCAAGCTTCTTATCTTCTTCTACGCCTTTGGCAGTCAATACTATTATGGGAATTGCCTTATAGCGACCATCAAATTTAAGCATTCTTAAGATCTGGTACCCATTCAACGTAGGCAACATGATATCCAGGATAATAAGATCTGGTGCTTCTTCTCTGGCCTTATTCAAGCCTTTTTGCCCATCAGTGGCAAAAATTACCTCATAATTATTGGCCTCTAACCTGATTTTGAGCAAATTGATTATAGGCTGTTCATCTTCGATTATCAATATCTTCTTAGCCATAATTTCCCTAAATAAAGCGAATAAGCTCTCAGTGAAAGATCGCTTCTGAAGCGAAATTCATGATCTTTGAGCGAAATAGATCATTTCGAAATCGGCATATTCGAAGTAATATGGTGATTGAGAAATTATCTATTGCAGCCAAAGAGCAGGAATTGCAGCCAGAATGGATCTTTTACATGAGAGCGATAAAAAATGCCTCGGGACGGAGTTGAACCGCCGACGCCAGCCTTTTCAGGGCTGCGCTCTACCAGCTGAGCTACCGAGGCATGTAAATCAGACTCACTATATATCTTAATCTTTTTTTGTTTTTTTGGCCCTGACATTCTTCAGAAAACTTACGCCTTTAATAATGGCGGATAAAACACCTAACCCTTTAACCAATGAAAATCCGGCTACTTTCCCGGTCACATTTTTAAGATTATCAGAAGTCACTTTAATATTTTCCACAGCAGCGTCAATTTTCACAACTTCAGAATTTACCTGCTGGGTCAAATTATCTACGCTTTTAAGGGTGGTCTTTAACTGCTTGAGGACTTGTATTAAATATATAACCAGCACTACTACCGCTATTGACAAAATTGACAACAATATACCCTGTAGAACAGTTACATTCATATCCTATCCCTCCCCCACTGTCCCGACTCCGGACACTCAACAGTGTGAGCAATGTCCACTGGAACAGGAAGAACATTTACTACCGCCTCCGGTAGATCCTGTGCCGGCACCAAGGCTCACCCGGGAAATCAGTTTTGATAATTCCTGGGACTTACACGCGGGACATTCTGGTATATCGCCACTATAGACTAAAAGTTCAAATTGGTTTTTGCATTTCTTGCAGATGTATTCAAATATAGGCATAGGCTCCACTACGTTCCGCACATCATCTATCAACTTGCCATTTTTGTCTTGCAAAAATGGCGGGGACGACGGGATTCCTTCTCCCCCAGGCTATTTTCACAGCCTTCCTCCGAAGCCGGCCACCCCTCTCTCGGACCAATGGCGTTCGGGGTTGGCTTCGAATCCTTTACTTTGAAGGATATAAAACGGGGACGACGGGATTCGAACCCGCGATCTCTGCCTTGACAGGGCAGCGTGTTAAACCAGGCTACACCACATCCCCATAAACACTGCTAAATGTAATTAGCTAGCTGCTAAAAGTAACTACGCATAAATGATTTTCAATTTTTAGCTTCCAGCATTCAGCTTTCAGCTAAATTGGTGGGCAGTATAGGATTTGAACCTATGACCTCCGCCTTGTAAGGGCGGCGCTCTCCCAGCTAAGCTAACTGCCCAATGTCGTCCCAATAAAAACCTGGGACTCCTCATAGGGGAAAATAACCTTTTCCCCTCTTGACGCTCGGTCGACAACGTTTACGCCTTAACTACATCTCAGACGACTCTCGCTGTCACCCCTTTGCTTTTCCTCGTTTATGCAACGTTTTTACAAGCAAGTAAGGTATATTCAGTCACGTTTATCGATTCTTTACCAGTTTTTAAAAGCGGCCCCAAGGGGAATCGAACCCCTATCGCGTCCTTGAAAGGGACGTGTCCTAACCGTTAGACGATGGGGCCATTTATAAAATTACAAATGCCAAATTCTATCCTGCCAAAAAGACTGGCGGACTTCGCGCTCCCCCATGGAACGATGTAATTCATAATTTAGCATTATTTTAAAAGAAATGAGCCGGGTGAGATTCGGACTCACGACACCTGCCTTAAAAGGGCAGTGCTCTACCAGCTGAGCTACCGGCCCGGTAAAGGAAATAATATCTTATATATATACCCTAATATCAGGGTTCTGTCAACCAATAATCCGCTATTTTTTGGCTCTATCTGTGTAATCGTTTTTAATCCAGTTTATTAATTACCAAGCCCGTAATAAGCTTGGGGTAAAAATAAGTTGATTTCTGCGGCATACGTTCACCGGCATTAGCCACAGCAATGACTTGCTCGATCCTGGTAGCGTTCAGGAACAGAGCAATGGAGTATTTACCTCCATCTACCATTTTTACGGCATTTTCCTCATCCCTGGTATAGGCAAAACCTTGTTCATTAGCTACTGTTTCAGCAGACACCCCCAGCACCTTTTCAATTATCACTTTCTGTAAGATGGTCACATCCAGAGATTTCCAGACCAGTGGTTTTTTATCCTTTATTAATTTGTCGATGCCGGTTTCCGGTTTTAAAACAAAAACATAATATACGCTGCCGCAATAGGCGCCAAAAGCATTCTTATCTTTGTTTGCTTCCATGGATTTCAGCATGGCTGGCAGGTCATTGACTTCTTCCAGCTCAAATATACGGCTCATTTTTTGCAGGAACTCTCCCTGCTCAAAGCCAGGCACATTCAGTAAACGGTGCGTTGGAAAAATAACCAGTCCGGGATCATCAGCCGCTACGAACATGGACATGACATAATCATAGGAATGCGCCCCTGGTTTTCCCCCATCTGTTTTTTCCCGTTCTTTCTTATAATTTAAAGCTGCTTCATACCGGTGATGGCCATCGGCAATAAAAACCTCTTTATCTTTCATAGCCGTTATTAATCGGTGCCCCATAGAGCTGGGCAGCCGCCATAATTTATGCTGTACGCCTTTATCATCCCTGACTTTGATCGCGGGCAATTCCCTGCTTACTACTTTCATTATTGCCGCTACTTTTTTTTCTTCATCCTGGTATAAATAAAAGATGGGGCTGAAATTAGCGGCACAGGCCCGCATGAGGTTTAATCGGCCTTCTTTAGGCTTGGTTAAAGTATATTCATGGGCATGAACCTTTGATTTATCCCCGAATTCCTCCAGGAAGGACGCGGCTATGAAACCGGTCCGGGTCATGATCTTGCTCTTTATCTTAAATTCCTGCTGATAAACATATACGGTCGGATCGCCATCCCGCTGCAATACCCGTTCGCCCTGCCATTGCCGGAATAATTTAGCCGCCGCTTCATAAGGATCAGCTTCGGTGTTCAGGATCAGGCGGACAATATTATATTGGCTGCGAAGCCGGTATTGTCTTTGTTCCTGCTCCGAGATCACGTCATATGGCGGTGTAATGACATCAGCCATACTGCTGATCTTGTTTTGGTTATATAGCAATCCCCTGAAACCAGCGATTTTAACCACGAATGACTCCTAGAGTACTCCTTGCTTACTAGCTCTTACTGCCTACGATTGCTTCCTTAAAGACTTGGTCTATGTGCTTTACAGTAATGAATTTGATCTTTTTCTGCACGTAATCCGGGATCTCTTCCATGTCTTTTTTGTTATCTTCCGGTATGATCACGGTTTTGATGCCGATCCGGTAAGCAGCCAGCACTTTCTCTTTCAGGCCGCCGATAGGCAGAACATGTCCGCGCAAGGTGATCTCCCCGGTCATAGCGACGCTTTTCTTGACCGGTTTATTCGTCAGCGCGGAGAGGATCGCGGTAGCCAGGGTAATGCCGGCACTAGGCCCATCTTTGGGTATGGCCCCTTCCGGCACATGGACATGGATTTCTTTGTCTTTCATGAAATCCTCTTTAAGCTTGTACTTCTTGGCATTGGCCCGGATGAAGCTCAATGCCGCGTGAGCAGATTCCTGCATCACTTCGCCCAATTTGCCGGTCAGGGTCATTTTCCCTTTACCTTTCATTATGGAAACTTCTATTGCCAGGGTATCACCGCCTACTTCGGTCCAGGCCAGGCCAGTCGCCACCCCTACTTCATTTTCTTCCAAGCGATCCGGATGATACTTGGGTATCCCCAGGTACTTATGAATATTATCCTTTTTGATATCCAGTGTCTTTTTGACTTTTTCTTTCACTATTTTCTTCGCTACCTTACGGCATAAGCTGGCGATCTCCCGCTCCAGGTTACGCACTCCGGCTTCCCGGGTATATTCTATAATGATCGACTTTAGCGTATCATCATCATACGTAAAAGATTTTTCTTTTAAACCATTCTCTTTTATTTGCTTGGGAATAATGAACCGGTTGGCGATCTGTACTTTTTCTTCCGTAGTGTAGCCGGGGAAATTAATGACTTCCATCCGGTCTAGCAACGCGGGAGGGATAGAATAAAGCGTATTAGCTGTAGTTATGAACAAGACATCAGACAGGTCAAAATCAAGCTCCAGGTAATGGTCATTAAAGGTATTGTTCTGTTCCGGATCCAGCACTTCCAACAGGGCTGACGCCGGATCTCCGCGGAAATCCAGACCGATCTTATCCACTTCATCCAGTAAGAATACCGGATTTTTGCTCTTGGCTTTACGCATGGATTGGATGATCCGGCCGGGCAATGAACCAATATACGTCCGCCGGTGCCCGCGGATCTCTGCTTCATCTCTCACGCCGCCCAGGGAGAACCGGACAAAATTACGTTCCATAGCATGGGCAATAGAGCGTCCTAATGAAGTCTTACCGGTACCCGGGGGACCGACAAAGCACAGTATAGGCCCTTTGATCTTGCCCGACAACTTGCATACTGCCAGGTATTCCAGGATCCGTTCTTTGGCTTTTTCCAAGCCATAATGTTCATTATTCAAAATTTTTTCCGCGTGTTCAATATTAATATTATCTTTGGTCTTCGTTGACCAGGGTATTGATACCAGCCAGTCCAAATAAGTGCGCACGACCGTCGCTTCAGGCGAATAAGGCATCATCTTTTCCAGGCGTTTCAATTCTTCCCTGGCTTTTTCCTCTGCCTCTTTGGGCATTTTGGCATCTTTCAGCTTTTTGTACAGGTCATCCAGTTCCTTGCTGTATTCGTCTTTTTGCTTCAGCTCTTTCTGGATGGCTTTCATCTGTTCGCTGAGATAATATTCTTTTTGTGATTTCTCGATCTGCTGCCTGACCCTGCCCTGGATCTTGCGTTCTATGCCCAGGATCTCATTTTCAGAATTCAGCACCACCATCAGCCGTTCCAGCCGCGCCATAGGTTCATCCAGGGCCAAGAGGTCTTGCTTATCCTTGATCTTTATGTTCAGGTGCGCGCAAATGGCATCCACCAGCGCGTCCGGATTTTCCAGGTTATTGACCGACATGGCCATCTCGATCGGCAAGCGCCGGTTTAGCTTCACATACTGCTCGAATTGGCTGATCACGTTGCGCATCAAGGCTTCCATCTCCGGAGTCTTGACAGCAGATGAGATAATTTTCTTTATCTTGACCGAAAAGAATTCATTATTAGGCAGATATTGCTCGATCTTGACTCGAGCGATCCCCTCCACAAACAACTTGATGGTGCCATCTCCCATTTTCAGCAGCTGCAGTATCTCCGCCACTGTCCCGACATCATAAATATCGGCAATTTGCGGATCTTCCTGCGCTGCCTGTTTCTGGGTAGCCAGTACTATCAGGCGCCCTTTGGCCATAGCTTCGTCCAATGATTTGATCGATTTCTGCCGTCCGACAGATAAAGGCACTACCATATAAGGGAATATAACAATATCCCGGACCGGCAACAAGGGCAAAGTCTCTGGTATTTCTATCTTTTTTTCTGTATTTACTTGATCAACCACGTTTTAAAACTCCTCTTATTTATGCTCTTTAATAATATCATCCACTAAACCATATTCTTTAGCTTCTTCCGCGCTCATAAAATAATCGCGGTCAGTATCTTTCTTTACCCGTTCCACAGACTGTCCGGTATGGGTGGAGATCAATTCATTGATCTTATCCTGCATCCGCAATATTTCCTTGGCCTGGATCCCGATATCACTGGCCTGTCCCTGCACGCCCCCCAGCGGTTGGTGTATCATCACCCTGGCATTCGGCAGGACAAATCTCTTGCCTTTGGTGCCGCAGGACAGCAAAACAGCGGCCATACTGGCGGCCTGCCCCATGCAAATAGTTGATACTGCCGGCTTGATGAACTGGATCGTATCATAGATAGCCAATCCTGCCGTCACTGAACCGCCGGGTGAATTAATATAAAGGGAAATGTCCTTACTCGAGTCTTCAGCAGCCAAAAACAACAACTGGGCAATGATCAAATTGGCTACGTCATCATCGATCGGTGTACCTATAAAGATTATCCTGTCCTTTAATAGCCGGGAATAAATATCAAACGCTCTCTCGCCGCGTTGCGATTGCTCCACTACCATCGGTATTAAACTCATGGGAAACCTCCCCTATTTATCTTTTTTCTCTTCTTTACTCTTCTTCTTAGCTTTTACTTCCGTTATCTGCGCGCTGTCAGTCAGGAACTTGAATACTTTATCCTCGATCATTTGGCTGATTATCTGGC